>JACMMQ010000084.1 GCA_014378955.1 Clostridia bacterium | reverse complement strand
TTCACCTTGTATTTTTGATTACCCAAATGCAAAATGATGGCGCCTGCTAAAACCATGCCAAATTCTTCGCCCTCGTGTGGGTCGTCCTCATACGATATCGCCCCTGGGTCTAGTGTAATCACGATTGGCTCCATGTCGTTCTTTTGCGCATTTGGCACTACCCATTTGATTTCGATGCCCGCTTCCTTATCTTCCTTCACGAAAATATCTTCATCAGTAAAGATGATTTTTTCTTGCTCTGTTTCATTGAAGAAATCTTGCAAATTCGTCCCCAAGCACTCTAAAATGTCTCTGAGCGTAGCAATGGATGGAGAGGTTAAATCACGCTCAAGCTGAGAAATAAAGCCCTTGGAAAGCTCTGAGCGATCTGCTAATTCCTCTTGTGTTAAGCCGTTTTTAATACGAAGCTGTTTTATTTTTTCGCCGAGAATCATGTTGTTCAAAACCTTTCATTGTGCTTTTTGAAAACTACTTGTAAACTTCACGTTTACATCTATTAAACATAGTCTTATCATATTCCAAGCACAATGTCAACCTTTTAGAAGCAAAAATGTAAAATTCATGTTAAATTACGCAAACAATATCTGTAAAATTTTCGCCATCACTGGCAATGTCGCCAAGCATGCAATGTGCGAAATCAAAACATTTTCGGCGGTGTAAATATCATCCGAGCCGTATTGCCTTGCGATTACAACCACCGTTGCCATCGCAGGCATGGCACCTTGCAAAACCGTTACCGCAATCGGGATGTACGCAAAATGAAAGCCACTATAATGCGCAAATCCCTTGAGTAAAAATGCGGCAATGAGCGGTACAACCAATAGCTTTAAAAAGCTTGCGACAAACACATATGGTTTTTTGAGTATGCCCTTGATATGTATCATCGCAAGCGATATGCCAATATAAATCATTGAAAGTGGCACGGTCGCTTGCCCCACTCTCGACAGCGATTCGTTGAGTATGTACGGGAGCTTGATATCCCATATGAGCATAATCACACCAATGAAAAACGCTGCTGTGGTCGGGTTGACCAAATGTGATAAGCTACTTTTGCCCGTTTCGTTTTGATGCTTGGTGAGGTAGTAAATGCCTACCGTCCAAAGGAATAAATCGTTTACCAAATTATAAAGCACCGCATATAAGATGCCCTGACCATTTGGGAACATCGCATCAAACAGTGGATATGCCAAAAACCCTACATTGCCAAACATCATGTGTGCGGTGTACGCATTTTTCGTTGTGCCCTTGAGTCTTAAAAGCCTAGCCGACACGATGCCCGTCAAAAGCAACAGTCCAATCATACCGAACGTCAAGCCTACTACCATTGCACCCTCAGTAAACATTTGCGGCGATTTATGGGTGTTGGATATTTTGGTAATGACTAAAAGCGGAAAGGTGATTTGCATGACCACCTGCCCCAAAATTTCCTTTGCATCCTCTTTTAATATTTTTCGAGCGTACGCAAAATAGCCGATGGCGATCATGACGGATAATATGAGAACTTGTTCGATTATGATGGTCATTTTCTATACCTCGCACACAAAAGGACGGTTTTCACCGCCCAAAAATAAGTATGTATTTATGGTTGACAACATTTATCGTATGGGTGTATAATAATTTTAGAAAAAGGCAAGACCGATTAAACGGTTAGCCCAATATAATGTGAAAAATAACCGCTATCTATTGGACTAGAGGGGCGGTTATTTTTTTATGGTCATAATTAGCAACATAAGCGTAATCATATACACAATTATGTACGCCATAAAACCACCTCCTTCCACAGAAGGTGTGGCTAACCGTCCAAACGCTTGCCTTTAACGTCGATTGCTCGACGAAAATATTATACCGCAATGTTTTATATTTTACAACATTTTTTCTTTTTATAACGTTAAAATCTAACGTTATATAAAGAACGATAAACCAAAAGTTGCAATAATTCCAAAACTATAAGCTGGATACGCCCAACAAAAAAGACACTCACCCCTTGGGAGTGTCTTTATAATATCCCATTATCTTCTAAATATTGTACATATGTATCAAAAATAGCGTTTAAGTCATCTTCGTGCATATCGCCTATTTTATGCTTAAACGCACTTTTTGCAATCAATATTGTCTTTGCGGTTCTTGCGGTTGATTGCAATCTTAACTTGCATTCGCTCCAATACAATATAGGAACATCGTAAATATCGTTGTCTCGTGGGTTGGATGTTGTAACTTTTACCGATAATACCATGATGGTATCTGCATCCAAAACTATAACGGGTCTTTTTTTAAAGTCGCTAGTTTCTTCATACGGAAATTCAGCCCACCAAACCTCGCCTACC
>JACMMQ010000001.1 GCA_014378955.1 Clostridia bacterium | reverse complement strand
GCCCACACCCCTGCAGGCTTTGCCTGCAAACCCTTTTTGAAAAAAGGGAACAAAAACTTTAATAGGGGGTTTTATATCAAAGTTTTACTCAATTTTTTTCAAAAAATTGCCAGGGTTAAGGGATGGAATCCCTTATTGTTGTCCGCAGACAACGAAATCCAAACACTCAAAGAGTATTTTTCTTTGTTACTTTCTTTTTGCGATAGAAATATATAGTAAAGGTTTTCACCAGCGCCCAAAATCGATATTTCCTACAATACACAGAAAAAGACAAAGGTGCCTACTCGATAAGAGTAGACACCTTTGTCTCACATACTTGAATGCATTATAACAGAGCGCCAAGGGAATGTCAAGCACAAAATATGCCAAATTTCTAATGGCTAACAAACGTTGTGCAGCATGTGCCATCTGTTGTATCCGCAACACCATCGCCCATACTGTTTACTTCCAATGCATCTGCATAGCACATTTTTTTCTTATTATAGGCACATGTATCCACGCCACATTTTACATACATTTTAGGAGCTTCCATTGTGTTCACCACCTTCATCATAATGTGAATAGAAAAACAATTTCTATTCCCCATTATTATGACCGATGCATTCCATAAATATTAAAAAATATCGTCAAGCCATGCTGTGCATCATATGAATTATTATGAATCACTATGTTTAGATTTCATTTTCATGCTTAAATAGCCATAAATACCCGGCAATAGCGAAATAAAGATAACCGCTATGACCACAACCGTGAAATGCTCCTCAACAAACGGTGCTTTTCCAAACCAAAAACCAAGCAATCCAAAGCTTCCGACCCACGCCACGCTTCCAACGACATTGTAAATGGTAAAATGCCAGTAATTCATACGTCCAATACCCGCCACGAGCGGCGCAAAGGTGCGTACGATTGGGATAAAGCGTGCTAAGATAATGGTAGAGCCACCATGCTTTTCAAAATAGTGTTGTGTTTTATCTAAATATTCTTTTTTCAAAATTTTAGCATTGGGCTTATGAAATACTTTAGGCCCTAAGAAATAACCTACCTGATAATTCACCATATTCCCCAAAATTGCCGCTGTCATCATGACAAAACATAGCATATAGATGTTTGGATTGCCATCAGTCGCCAATGTAGCTGCTGCAAAAATCAAGGAGTCCCCAGGTAGAAAAGGTGTAACGACAAGACCAGTTTCAGCAAAAATCACTGCAAAAAGAATTAAATAGCTCCATGATGGATATTTTGAAAATATGTCACCCACTAACTCATTGATATGCATTAACGCTTGCAAAATGTCCATATATTCTCCCCTTATATCTGCTTATTCTTGTATAATGACTGCATCAAACTGTGTGATAGCTATTCATTATCTTTGACATTATATACCATAATACACCAAAACGGAAGCGTTTTTTGTAAATTTATTGAAATTGTAACACAGCGTATCCATCTTGTATATCTACGCGTGTCACAGATGCATTTTCAACCCGAAAATGCCAAGCACCAGCGATTGGCATTTCACATAAATACGCTAATACATTGCGTATTACGCCCAAATGTGTGACCACGGCGACATGTCCTGTTTGATGCTTTGCAAGTATGTCCGCTACCGCCTGCGCATTGCGGTCGAAAACCGTCCTTGCACTTTCTCCATGCGGTATAACATAGTCTATCCAATCCGCTTGCCACTGTTTTTGCAGGTCAGGGTATTGTGCCACTATTTCCGCAAACGTCAAATCCTCAAAAATACCAAAATTGCGCTCTCTGAGCTTTGGCGTGAGGACGAATAGCTCGCCAAGCTGTCTGGCGGTGTCTACCGTGCGCTTCAAATCACTGACATAAATGGCATCAAGTGGAATATCTTTAAAATACTGCTTAAGCTTCGCCACCTGGCTTTGTCCTGTGTCATTCATTGCAATGTCCGTATGCCCAAGATGCCTAGCGGCTATGTTGCTGTCCGTTTCGCCATGACGTATCAAGTATAAATGAAGCATGTGCATTCCCCAATCTTATTTGAATAGCAAAACTGCTAGAAGCAGTGAAAACATTTGCGTTAATTCACAAGCGGCACCACACGTGTCGCCCGTCATGCCCCCTATTTTCGCCGTTACCCAATGGATAAAAACCAAGCAAAATAGCAACACAAAAGCTGGCAATAATAGCCCTATGCCCCCGAATAACAGCATCGTAAAAACAAGCGTGATTACTAGCCCAATAACTATTTCTTTTAAACCACAAAAATCAATAAACGCTTTGCCCAAGCCCTCGCCAGCACGTGCGTACGTGGATAAGCCAGCGGATGAAACCGACCCCAATCGTCCAAGCACGGGGAATAGCGCCACA
The DNA here is from genome assembly GCA_014378955.1 of Clostridia bacterium. GTDB lineage: Bacteria > Bacillota > Clostridia > SK-Y3 > JACMMQ01 > JACMMQ01. Next base: position 4,086 of record JACMMQ010000001.1, on the reverse strand, counting down.
CACGCTACCACCTTTTCACGTGGCAAAGCGGAAAGCGCAACATAGTCCACCAATAACACACAAAAAATCGCCAACACCGCATTGGTGCCTAAGCGACTGTCACGCATAATTTCGAGCATTCTTTCCTTCGTCCGATTGGAAAACAACCCATCAAAAGTATCCCCCAGCCCATCTAAATGCAAACCACCCGTTAATATGATGTATGCAATAACTATAAGCAAAATCGCAAGGGTTTGTGGAAAAAAAAAGCTTATTGCCCAATAAATAAGCGCCAATATACCCCCAAGCAAGCCCCCCACAAGCGGTGCAAGCCCGAGTGCCTTGCCAAATTCTTCTTGCGTGACGTCAGTATACTGTGGCATTGGGATGATTGTAAAAAAGCCTATCATGAGTAATATTTTTTTCAATGCCCTGTCCTCACTTTATTTTCATTGGGATGCCAGAAACGACAAAATACACATCATCCGCATCTCGTGCCATGATTTGGTTTGCCTTTCCTTGTACGTCACGAAAGAAACGTGCCAAGCGATTTTCAGGCACAACCCCCATGCCCACCTCATTGGTGACCACCACCACAGGGCATGTACTTTGTTTAGCAAAAAGCACGAGCTTTTCAATGTGCAGCAACGCCTCTTGCTCAATGCCTTGAAGCATATCGGTTGAAACCGTATCCCAATCGATATGTGTGTATTCAAAAATAAGGTTAGAAAGCATCACCGTTACACAATCAAGCATGATGCAATCGTATGTGTGTGGCTTTATATGCTTATGAAAATCACGGTATGTCTCGATGGTGTGCCATTCCTTCGGCCGTCTTTCCTGATGCCAATTGACACGCATTTGCATTTCATCATCAACGCACAATGCCGTCGCGATGTATGCATTTTTTTCGCCCAATGCCATCGTCAATAGCTCAGCGTGCCTACTTTTGCCGCTTCTCGCGCCACCTGTGACCATTATGAATTTCGCCATTACGCTTCACCCCTTTTATACTGCAAACTCGCACCAATTTTATCCGCTAACGCTTGTCCTTTTAATGCAGTTCAAAGCCATTTGAGCCATGCTCATTCCTCCGTCCTAATATGCGATGATGATACCCCCAACATTCGCATATATCGATGACAAGCCACCTGTTTCAAAAACCAAAATCTCCTTAAAGCTACACATGGTTTTAAGCTCTGCTAACACCGCCTGCACCTTATCAAGCGCCTGACAATGTGAAATGCACAGGGTTTTTTCAGCCAACTGTTCTCCTTTTTGTGCTAAAATAGCTGCAATGCGCTTGAGCGCTTTTTTCTCACCAATCATTTTTTCTGCCATTTCAATCTTGCCCATATCGTTAGCAAGCATGATACAGCGCACGTGGAGCATAGAAGCCGCCTTTGCGACAAATGGACTGACCCGTCCGCCCTTTGCCAAATAATCGAGCGATTCTAGCATAAAATAAAGCGTAATATGTTTTTTAGCCTTTTCAATTTCTTCTATAATTTCTTGCGTGCTTTTACCCTGCTGTGACAGCTCATGAATTTTTATCGCCAATACCAATTGTCCAGTCACCGCCGTGCATGAGCTAAAAACATGGATGCATTTTTCCGGATGTTGCTCTAGCACCATTGCCCTTGCAACCATCGCACTTTGATAAGAGCCACTAAGCGGCTCGGAAATTGGCACCACCAAAATATCGTCATCCCCCGTAAACACATCCATATATTGCTGCGGAGATGGGCAAGCGGTTTTAAAGGACTTGCAGCTTTTCATATGTGCCGAATATGCCTCAAAATCTAAGCTGGCATCATCCACATACACCGTATCGTCTAAGGTTACAGAAAGTGGCGCAACCACCATGTTAAGTTTTTTTACAATCGCTTGGTCACAATCACAAGCACTATCCACGACGATTTTAATTGCCATTACAAAGCCACTCCTTTCACGGTTGCCATACTTTTTTCTAATAAAAATACAGGATAATACGACTGCTTTGCTTTACGCAGTCCCTCTATGCCTGCATCCTCTTCACGGTTGACATATTTCAAATGTGCAAAGGTGTTTTTCAAAAATGCTTGATTGATCATGGGATAAATGCCCCGGAACGCATAGTCCGCCTTTTCTGCATGAATGAGACAGGTGTCTTTGGTGATTTGTTCGCCTAATGTGAATGCAATGACCTTGCCCTCCACCAAAATCGCACCGCCCTTTACACCAAAATGTGCAAACTGCTGAAGCATTTCCCCCATCGCTTCTGTTTCCCACGCCAACAGCTTGCGGTCGTATTCTGACATGTTTTCATCCGCTAGCTTTGCCTTTTCCCATGCATAAAGCATGTCAAGGCAGGGATCAATCAACGCCGTGGTCAACGGTAAATATTCATAGGCATAGTTTGCTTGAAAGGTATTGATAAAATTACGCTTGCTATGGTATTTTTTACCTGTTAGATTGATTAAATCTTCCATGCTATAGATATAGTCAAAGGTGTCTCGTATTGCTGTATAGTCAAATTGTTCTGGCAAGCTTGCATTGATATCCGCAATCATGTTGTTGGTCAAGCCCTTCATGCAAAAGGTTTGCTCCATGCCCTCAAAATAGGTGCGACAGCTAGTGATGGCAGCGCCCAAATCCCCTGCGCCAAACGGCATAAGCATACAACAAATATGCCCTTCAACAGGCTCAAAGGGGTCACAAAAAACGACACAGCACATGTCATGCACCACGGCAAAACGAATGTTATAGCGGTTTCGCCACGCATACAAATGTGCAAAGGACATATCAGTTGCGCCATATTGCTGATAGCTTAAATGCTTTTGTATAAGTTCCTTGCAATCTATCGTCAATTCTTGAAATTCCATAAGGTGCTCCTATGTGGTGGTTATTTTTTCCATTATATCAAATCAAATAGTAGAATGCAATCAAAAAAAGCATTCCCACTTATTAATATATGCCGTTTTAGGGGTTTGGGACTATTTAAAGCATTTCACAATACATATGAAAAAAACCGCATGGTTAGCGGTTTTGAATATTATATTTCACGTCTTCCTTCAAGTGCCCTTGTCAAAGTCACCTCATCAGCGTACTCCAAATCGCCCCCCACAGGGATTCCGTGTGCTAGGCGTGTGACCTTGATGCCGAACGGCTTTAAAAGCTTGGCGATGTACAAGGCGGTTGCTTCCCCCTCTATGTTGGGGTTAGTCGCCATAATCACCTCTTCAATTGGGCACTGTGCCACACGATGGAGCAATTCCTTTAATCGAATGTCGTCAGGTCCAATGTCATCCATGGGCGAAATTGCGCCGTGCAATACATGAAAGGTGCCGTGAAATTCTCTTGTTTTGTCCATTGCAATCACATCACGGGGTGACTCCACCACGCAAATGACGGTTTGGTTGCGACGACTGTCGCCACAAATATTACACGGACTAATATCGGTCAAGTTTTGACAGCATGCACACGTAATGATTTTTTCCTTGGCGTCTATGATGGCACTCGCCATTTGCTGTGCCGATGACTTGGTCATTGCTAACACGTGAAAGGCTAATCGCTGTGCGGTCTTATGCCCGATGCCCGGCAGCTTTTCAAACTCTTCAATCAATCGTGCAACAGGGGGAACATAGTACTGCACAGTGTTTCACCTCTTTTTGATGTTGGATGCTGGATGTTAGATTGGAAGCAATCGCCGAGTTGGCGATTGCTTTATTGAATCTGAGTGTTCAAAGCTTTTAAAATAAGCCCGGAATGTTCATGCCGCCTGTGACCTTGCCCATTTCGCCATTGACCATTTCATCTGCTTTGCGTATCGCTTCGTTTACTGCGGACAATACCAAGTCTTGGAGCATTTCAACGTCTTCAGGGTCTACCGCTTCTGGTTTGATCACAATGGATAAAATCTCTTTTTTACCACTCGCAACCACCGTCACAACACCGCCACCAACGGACGCCTCCACTTGCTTTTCCTCTAATTCCGCTTGTACCTTTTCCATGTCTTTTTGCATTTTTTGTGCCTGTTTCATGAGATTTGCCATGTTGCCGCCACCCATGCCAGGAAATCCACCTTTTGCCATCTTTTGTTACCTCCAAAAATTTATTTATGTATAT
>JACMMQ010000083.1 GCA_014378955.1 Clostridia bacterium | reverse complement strand
TCAACGCATTTGTTTATAAAAGTTGATAATATTATATTATGTTAAGGGTTAGCTGTCAATACCTAATTTAGAAAAAAGTTTTTACTACGATTGAGTACTTGACAAACAAGTCGAAACTATTATATCATACAAATATTGTAGGCATTTATAATTTGACAATTGAATGTGGGGATAAATATGGAGCTTAATCAAAAGTACGAAAATTTAAAAAATCAAATTGCATCATACGGGCGTGTCGTTGTGGCTTTTTCAGGTGGGGTGGACTCTTCGTTTTTATTAAAGGTGTGTCATGATGTTTTGGGTGATAAGGTTATTGCGGTGACCGCTACCTCTGCGACCTACCCTGAGCGGGAGTTTTTGGGTGCACAAGCGTTATGTGTACAGTATGGCATCAAGCAAATGGCTGTCGTGTCAGAGGAACTGGAAATTGAAGGCTTTAGTGACAATCCGCCCAACCGTTGTTATTTGTGTAAGAAAGAGCTGTTTACAAAGATTTGGGATATTGCTAAACAACATGGCATTTCATATGTTTTAGAGGGTTCAAATGTGGACGATTTGGGTGATTATCGCCCTGGCATGTTAGCTATCACCGAGCTGGGGGTTTCTAGTCCATTAAAGGATGCAGCACTCACCAAGGCGGAAATAAGGACTCTTTCAAAGCAGTTGGGTTTGAGTACCTATAACAAGCCGTCCTTTGCCTGCTTGTCCTCTCGCTTTCCTTATGGTACGAAAATTACACGTGAAAAGCTTAAGATGATTGATTTAGCAGAAAAATATTTACTAGATTTAGGCTTTTACCAGGTGCGTGTGCGGATACATGGGGATTTAGCACGCATCGAGGTTGGACAGGATGAAGTGCACAAGATGTTTGAAAACGGTCAAAATGTTCAAATCACACAGGCTTTTAAAGGCTTTGGCTTTGCCTATGTGACGGTAGATACACTGGGCTATCGCACTGGGAGCATGAATGAAGTGCTATTGCAAACATTATAATTTGATGCATGTACTGCTTATAATCCACTACTGGGTTATAAGCAGTTTTGTTTTTAAACAGAAAACAGAAATATTGCTATTTTTTTATTGAATTGTTGGGCGAATTATGATAAAATATTTTGGTTACAGAAAACTATGTAAGTATAGAAGTGAATAGTAAACTAAAGCGGATAGTAATGGAACTTTAAATAGATCATTAAGTGCCGTGTATACGGCAGAGGAGATTAAGGATGTTAAATCGCCAACAAAAAATAAGAAACTTTTCAATTATCGCACACATAGACCACGGTAAATCCACCTTGGCTGACCGCTTATTAGAGCTGACAGGGGTGCTGACCAAGCGTGAAATGGAGTCGCAGGTGCTTGACAACATGGATCTCGAAAGAGAACGTGGGATCACCATCAAGGCACGTGCCATTCGCTTGGTTTACCACGCAAAGGATGGGGAGGACTATGTCCTAAACCTCATCGACACACCGGGGCACGTGGATTTTAACTATGAGGTTTCACGTAGCTTAGCAGCGTGTGAAGGGGCTATATTGGTGGTGGATGCGGCGCAGGGCATAGAGGCACAAACGCTTGCGAACACCTATTTGGCGATTGACCATAATTTAGAAATTGTACCTGTCGTGAATAAAATTGACCTGCCAAGTGCAAGACCAGACCATGTGAAAAAAGAAATTGAGGACATTATCGGCATTGTTGCGGAGGATGCACCACTCATTTCTGCTAAGAATGGCATTGGCATTGAAGAGGTGCTAGAAGCGATTGTGCAACGTGTGCCAGCACCAGCGGGTGACGAGAATGCACCACTCCGTGCGCTAATATTCGACTCCTATTACGACCAATACAAGGGTGTTATTGCGTATGTTCGCATCAAGGAAGGCAAGGTAACCCCCGGCACTGAAATACTTATGATGGCAACTGGGTGTGCGTTTATTGTCACTGAGGTGGGCTATCTTAAGCCAAGTGGCATGATAAATGGCGATTTGCTCCAAGCAGGCGATGTTGGCTTTATTGCGGCGAGTATAAAAAACGTCAAGGACATCCATGTGGGCGACACCATTACAACCACCTATAACCCTGCAATACAAGCATTACCAGGCTATAAAAAGGTCAACCCGATGGTGTTTTGCGGTATCTATCCAGCGGACGGTGCCCGATATGAAGACTTGCGTGAAGCACTGGATAAATTACAGCTCAATGATGCGGCACTTTTATTTGAAGCGGAAACCTCCATTGCACTTGGCTTTGGTTTTCGTTGTGGCTTTTTAGGGCTTTTGCACATGGAAATTATACAAGAGCGTTTGGAACGAGAATATAACCTAGACTTGGTCACCACTGCACCAAGCGTTATCTATAAAATCGTCAAAACCAATGGCGAAATGATTATGGTGGACAACCCCACCAACATGCCAAATCCATCGGAAATTCAATCCATGGAGGAGCCAATGGTCAAAGCGTCCATCATGCTTCCAAGCGATTATGTTGGGAATATCATGGACTTGTGCCAAGAAAGACGTGGTTTTTACAAGGATATGCAATATATTGATGAAAATCGAGTTTCCTTACATTATGAATTGCCACTCAATGAAATTATATACGACTTTTTTGATGCGCTCAAGTCCAGAACACGTGGCTATGCTTCGTTTGATTATGAATTGATCGGCTATCAAAAGTCTGATTTGGTCAAGCTTGACATTTTGCTCAATGGCGAAATGGTGGATGCTTTGTCGTTCATTGTACACACTGAAAAGGCGTACAATCGTGGACGTCGTATCGCAGAAAAATTAAAGGAATGTATTCCAAGACAAATGTTTGAGGTGCCTATTCAAGCCACCATTGGCAACAAGGTCATCGCAAGAGAAACGGTAAAGGCGATGCGTAAGGATGTATTGGCGAAGTGCTATGGTGGTGACATCACCCGTAAGAAAAAACTGCTAGAAAAGCAAAAAGAGGGCAAAAAACGTATGCGTCAGGTGGGCAGTGTGGAAGTGCCACAAGAAGCGTTTATGTCCGTGCTGAAATTAGACTGATATGAAACCATTATCAATTTATGTGCATGTGCCATTTTGTCAGCAAAAATGCTTGTATTGCGACTTTACTTCATATGTCACGGACGAACAAACCAAGGTCAATTACATGCAAGCTCTTTTTGCGGAAATAGATTCAATAAAAAATCAAGCACAAGGCTATCAGGTACAAACGGTGTTTATTGGCGGTGGTACGCCAACCTGTTTGTCACCACAATGGCTTGAAAGGCTGTTTGAACAGATACATGTAAATTTCAACATTGCACCCAATGCAGAAATAACCGTGGAAGCCAACCCAGGCACACTGAATGAAACAATGTTAACGACACTCAAAAGTGTAGGTGTTAACCGTTTAAGCATTGGCTTACAGGCTTGGCAGGACAAACACCTCAAAGTGCTAGGACGGTTGCACACAAGGCAAGAATTTATCGAGAATTTTGCACTTGCACGGCAATTAGGCTTCCAAAACTTGAGTGTAGACCTCATGTTTGCATTGCCCGACCAAACATTCCAAGAGTGGGAACAAACCATTCATGCGGTTTGTCAGTTAGCCCCCGAGCACCTTTCGTGCTATGCCTTGAAGGTGGAGGAGGGCACACCGTTTGATAGCATGCAGCTCAATTTGCCCAATGAGGACACAGACCGTGCGATGTATCATCGTGCAATAGAAATATTAGAACAAAATGGCTACCAGCAATATGAAATTTCAAACTTTGCAAAAAAAGGCTTTGCTAGTCAACATAATTTAACCTATTGGCAATGTGGCGAATATATTGGTTTAGGAGCCGCGGCACATAGCTACTTTCAAAATGAGCGATATGCGCATACCAGTGTTTTAGCTGATTATATCAAGCAACCAAGCGAAAAAATAGATTGTCAAACGCTCACACCAGAGGAAAAAGAGAAAGAATTTATCATATTGGGCTTGCGGTTAAACAAAGGCATTGATTTGGATGCCTATCAAACATTATTTAAAAAGCCTTTCGATTTAACAAGGGTGCAACGTATGATAGACGGACAGCTCATGTATATGCAAGACAACCATTTAAAGCTTACCATCAAGGGCATGGACATTAGTAATCAAATTTTTATGCAATTTATTTAAGGGGAAAACAACATGCGTGTGAGACGAAAAAGAGGAACGATGGAAAAATTAGCGGTGTTTGACACGCTTTATTGTCAAGCACCACAAGAAATGAAAGGCAAATGGCGCACATTTTTACCAAATGCGCAAGCACTTCATGTGGAAATAGGCACTGGCAAGGGCAGATTTATCACCACCCTAGCACAGCTTCACCCCGACATCATGTTTGTAGCGGTGGAATATGTGGAGGAAGTGCTTTTAAAGGCGGTGCAAAAGGCGGAAGCGTTGGGGCTTAAAAATGTACAGTTCCTACGCATAGATGCGGCTGAATTGGAAACAATTTTTGAGGATGGTGAAATCGACCAGATTTATTTGAATTTCAGCGATCCGTGGACAAAAAATAAGCAGGCGAAACGCCGCCTGACCTACCGTGCATTTTTAGAGAGGTATAAAAGCTGCCTAGCACATCACGGTGCGATTTATTTTAAGACCGATAATGAAAAACTATTTGAATTTTCTTTGAATGAATTTTGTGCGATGGATTGGAAGCTTTCAAATATCACCTTTAATCTACATAATAGCGGTTTCGAGGGCAACATTATGACGGAGTATGAGGAGAAGTTTTCTTTATTGGGCATGAAAATTTTTAGAGTAGAAGCGTCAAAACATCTTGACAAAAGTTCATAATAATGGTATTTTTATAGGGTGATTAGCACTCACGTGTATGGAGTGCTAATTTAAAAGTGAGGGGAGCGACATGTCACTAGGGGAACGTAAAAAGCGAATTTTGCAAGCGATCGTGGATGCGTATATCAATACCGCTGAACCAGTGGGCTCACGTGCCATTGCGAATATCAATGCGTGGGGACTTAGCTCTGCCACCATTCGCAATGAAATGTCAGACCTCGAGGAATTGGGGTATTTGGATAAGCCACACACCTCTGCTGGGCGTGTGCCGTCAGCCCTGGGCTATCGGATGTACGTCGATCAATTGATGGCGCAATACCGCATGACGGTGGATGAAATCAGCGCCATTCGCCTTGCGATGACCATGAAGCTAAATGAGCTAGACGAAATTATGGCGCAAGCGACCAAGATTATTTCTCACCTGACCTCCTATACCACGATGGTAACAGCCCCACAAATGAGCAAAACCGCTGTCAAGCACATAGAATTGTACCCGATTGATGCAGTTAGCCTTGTCATTTTTTTAGTCACTGGCTCGGGCGTTGCAAAAAATCGTTCCATTCGGCTGAAAAGACCGATTGATTCGATTGCCGTCACACGCTTGTCAAACCTATTAAATAGTAAGCTAGCGGGACACACCATTGAGGAAATTACATTTTCAAAAATTCAAAGCATTCGCAATGAAATGCACGGCAATGAGGACATTGTTATACCGATTTTAGAGCAAATATCAGAGTGCATCCATGCCATTGACAATACCGCCGTTTATGTAGGCGGTGCCAATAAGATATTTGATTTTCCAGAGTATCACGACATGCAAAAGGCAAAACAATTGTTAAGCTTTTTAGATACCAAGGAAAGTGTCAACGAAATGCTCCACATGGCAAGTCAACAGCAAGGCATTCAAAAGGGCAACATACACATCATCATAGGTGAGCAGTGTGGTTTTTTAGAAATGTCAGACTTGAGCATGATGACAGCAAAATATGCGGTAGGCGATCGGATCATTGGTACGATTGGCATCATCGGGCCTACACGCATGGACTATGCGAAAATGGTGTCTTCGATGGAATTACTCACCGAAGCGTTCAATCATATATTAACACAAGTTATCAAAGAAGAAAAAGGTGATACGTAAATGCATAAAAAGAAAGCAGAAGTAAAAGAGGCAGTACAAGAAGAAGTGAAAACAGGGGTTGTGGAAGAGCAAGCACCAACCGTTGACCCAGAGCTTGCAGAAAAAAGTGCGAAATTAGAGGAAACCATTGACCGATTACAACGGTTGGCGGCGGAATTTGACAATTACAAAAAAAGAACCGCAAAGGAAAAGGAAACACTCTATCATGACGGCGTGGGCGAAACAGTTGGTCAATTTTTGACGGTGCTGGATAATTTGGAGCGTGCCGTTTCGGCAAGTGAAGAAGCCAAGGAAGCAAGCACATTATTAGAGGGTGTGCAAATGGTTTTGAAGCAGTTCCATGAGGCATTCGCTAAAATAGGCGTGCAAGCCATTGGCACAGTGGGCGAAAAATTCGACCCCAATGTACACAATGCAGTGATGCATGTTGAGGATGAAAGTGTAGGCGAAAGTGTCATCTTAGAGGAAATGCAAAAGGGCTTTCAGTACAAAGATAAGGTAATTCGATATAGCATGGTCAAAGTAGCAAATTAAAAATTTTAGGAGGAATTTATCATGGCAAAAATTATAGGTATTGACTTAGGAACAACCAATTCTTGCGTAGCAGTTATGGAAGGCGGCGAGCCAGTCGTTATCGCAAATGCTGAGGGTGCAAGAACCACCCCTTCCATTGTCGCATTTACAAAAACAGGCGAGCGTCTAGCAGGACAGGTCGCTAAAAGACAAGCGATTACAAACCCTGACCGCACCATTGCATCCATCAAGCGTGAAATGGGCACAGATCATAAGGTAGCGATTGATGGTAAAAATTATTCACCACAAGAAATTTCTGCAATGATACTACAGAAGTTAAAAGCAGATGCAGAAAGCTACTTAGGAGAAACCGTTGTACAAGCGGTTATCACCGTACCGGCTTATTTCAGTGACGCACAAAGACAGGCGACCAAGGATGCAGGGAAAATTGCAGGCTTGGACGTTATGAGAATTATCAACGAGCCAACAGCCGCAGCATTGGCATATGGCTTGGACAAAGACCATGACCAAAAAATCATGGTATATGATTTGGGTGGCGGTACATTTGATATTTCTATCCTGAGCATTCAAAGTGGAATATTTGAAGTGTTATCTACCAATGGAGATACTTACCTGGGTGGAGATGATATTGACAGGATCATTGTACAATACTGGTTGCAACAGGCAGGT
>JACMMQ010000082.1 GCA_014378955.1 Clostridia bacterium | reverse complement strand
TTCTTAAAATAATTATTTCAGGTAGGCTTAGTGCTGTGACCGCCATCATAAAGGAAAGTGCTGTGCCTATTGGCATGCCTAGCCTTGTTAACTCTTTGACGATAGGAATGGTGCCAGCGGCGTTTGAGTAAAGCGGTATACCAATCAATACAGCAACGATTACCGCAAACGGATTTTCTTTGCCTGCATACTGTGCAAGCCAGCCTTCAGGTGCCCAACCGTGCATCACACCACCAATCGCTATCCCAATCACGACATAAGGCCATATTTTTTTAAGTATTTCAAGCACATATTGCCACGCATCTATCGCTCTTTGCTTCCATGAAAGGTTTTGAATTTCCACGCTTCCCATTTTGGTTTGGTATACATATTCCTCTACGTATTTTTCCATTTTCAGCTTGCCAATGATGATGCCTGCAAAAATAGCAACCACCAAGCCTGTCAAAATATATAAAAGCGCGATCTGCCAACCAAACAGTCCCCACAGCATGATAATGGCAATTTCGTTTATCATGGGTGAGGCTATGAGAAATGAAAAGGTCACACCAAGCGGTATGCCAGATTCGACAAAGCCTATAAATACAGGCACTGCCGAGCAAGAGCAAAACGGTGTCACGATGCCTAAAAGTGACGCAAATACATTGCCCAAAAACCCTCTTGCTCGTCCTTCACCCAATAGCTTTTTTGTCCGTTCAGGTGGAAAAAAGCTTCGCACGATGGATACGATAAAGATGATAACCGTGAGCATTAAAAATATTTTCAAGGTATCATAGAAGAAAAACTGCACCGCACCCTGATAGCGTTCGGTGGTAAGCACACTAGTATTTACATGCAATAGGTTGAATATCCACAGCACGACATTTGTAAAACCACTGCTTAGTACATTTGCGATTTGGTTAAGCAACCAATCGATGGCTGAAAACATAACAACACCTCCTTACTTCTATTTAAAATTACAAGGTTCAATCGCATTATTATCAATGCATTGTGCATGCATATTGTTAAAAAAACCTGCAAGCGCAAGTGCTTTTTCACGGTTGAGCGAATAATGCATCCAAATGCCATCCTTACGACCGCAAACCAGCTCGCATTCCATCAAAACCTTCATATGATGGGAAAGTGTAGGCTGGGTAATAGGAAACTGCTCAAGCAATTTACAAGCACACTGTTCGCCGTTTGATAGCATTTCAATGATTTTAAGCCTGTTTAAATCGGATAATGCCTTAAAGACGCTTATAGTTGTGTGTATATTTTCAAAGGACATATAGTTCATCTCCTATATATAGAATCTTATCTATGTTTAGTATACACAACACATAGATGGCTGTCAATATGTATTTGGTATAAGTGGCGAAAAAAATACCGCCGAATAAGTTTATAAGCTTTAATCGGCGGTTATACTAATCTAAGATTGGTATAAGGTGGTATGTTTTATCGAATATTTGGCTGCTCATTCGTATTTTTTACAAGTAAGATGAGACACACAATCGCCATCACATTAAACGTTGAGAACACAAGGATTTCTGCCAGGCTCATTTGCACATGATTTAATGCTTGGTTAACCATCATGGCAGAAATAGCGGTGAGCATGGTGATACTTTTCATGAGAATAACGGACGATAGTAAATAGCCGAACGGTTTTCGCCTAATGAGCAAAATGCCCGATAAAAAAGCCGCAGGTACAACGATGCCTAAATCCATGCCTTGAATGGTGAGGGTGGTATAATGCTCCAGCCCCACGGGCACAGCACCTGTGAAAATGGACGGTGCTAGCTTGCTAAGCCACAGCATGCTCAAGGTAACCGCTATGAATATTTGAAAACCGCCCAATATTTTAACGGGCAAGGTTTTTTTGAAATGTGACGTAAACTGTACCCTATCAAATGACATCATGGATAATATAAAGGCATACAAGCTCATAGACATCAGTGCCACATAAACAATAAACAACACATTATAATGCCACAAAAAGGTGTAGGACATATAGGTGTAGAGGAAATATCCCAAGGTGCCTGTGAGCAAGAGCTTTGCCTTGAATGAGCCCTTGTTGGCGAAAAACAAGCTAATCAGCAACAAAGGCAACCCCATGACGAGCGTGACCAAATCAGACGCTTTGCCTTGCGCCGTAACGGAAATGGAATCATTTTGATAGATGCCAGTGCCGTTAATTTTTACCACTTCATGGCTGATGGCGGTATAGTCGTATGTGCCAGTTCCACGTGTGCTCAACAAACCAAATAAGCACGCCGTGAGCGATAACACGATAATAGATATCGTGAGGATGCTAATGGATTTTTTAAATTGCATGATAAATCACCTCAACCATTTATTCACCATTGATAATTTTAGCAAGCTTTGCAATGTTTTCGGGCTGTAAGCTAGCGGGTGGTTTCTTTTCTTTTGCCGCAACCTTCGTCATCATGCCTGTTAGCATTTTATGCACGAGGTTCATTTTTGATGTGTGAAGCTCTCCGCCAAAGCATTCTTTTGCAACTGCACGGTTTAATAATTGTTCAGGGAAAGCATTGTGCATGCTTTGTTCAAAGTTTTCAGACAAACCACAGCACAAGAAAAGTGCTATACGCTTTTTTAGTAGCACATTGATATTTTCAGTGCAAAAGGTTTTAAGCTTCTTTTGCAGTTGCCCCATATAAATCGAACCACCGAGGACAATGTTGTCAAATGCAGCAATGGACGCAATGGGATCGGTCATTACATTTACCACCGAAACCTCGCCATTGATTTGTGATGCAAGCTTGTCGGCACACGCTTTTGTACAGCCGTAGGTCGTGCTAAAAAGGATAATCGTTTTCATGGCATTCACCCAACCTTTCTCATTATTCTGCGTGATTTTATAATTATTAACCGTTACATCCAAGGTATTAACCTCAACATTTCGCAAGGGACGGGCTTTATGTTGCCCGAATATTTACACTTCGCAATCCACTGTCGTCAACTTAAGCAGCGTTTTTCGTAGGGGTAGGCCTTGTGTCTGCCCAAATGCACTAAATTCGGGCGGACATAAAGCCCGCCCCTACGGTAAATATGCATGTAATTTCTCTTAAGTTGACGACCGTGCTTCGCAATCACCTAAAAACAGATAATTAATGTAGGGGATGGGTTCTCCATCCCGATGCTACCTAGTATTTACAAAAAAATATTAGGTTGAATGGCGGGTGTGGGATGAGAACCCCCACGCCTATATCCACCACAATAAGGGTATAGCCTAACCATTGTCATCTTCAAGCTCACTCAAATTAGCAAGCATTTTTTCAAGCACAGACCTTGCGACAGCCAACTCGTCTTTTTTAATATTTTTATAAATCGTACGCATGAAAACCATTCCCTCTTGGTCGGTTTTTGCCCAAAATGCTTGGCTCTCGTCGGTGAGCGTAAGCCGTGTTGCCCGTGCATCCGTCGTATCCTTTTCTAGCTTAAGTAAACCCTTTTGTGCAAGCTTTAAAGCCACCTGCTTGACATTTTGATGGGAGCTACCCATCTCTTTTGCAAGCTCCTTTATGGTGGGTGGCTGTTCAAAAAGGGTGTCCAAAACAACAGACAAAAACCACTGCTTCGCTGTAATATCATGCTTAGAGAGCGCACGCTCAAGCATCGTATCCATTCTGTTCGCCGCTACTAAAATAGAACCAAAAATAAAGTGACTGTCATCCATGTTGTTCAATTTACTCAAAAAGGTAACACCTCCCATATTAAAAGTGGGCTTGAACCCACGCACAGCACGTACTTTTGCTTGATGCTAACGCTGCTATTCCGCCTACGCTAAAAATTGATAATTGCAATCGTATAAAAAGGGTAACATATTATCCATTGTAGATAATGTGTTACCCTTTGCCATAAAACTAATATGTTTTTAATTTAACTATCAAAAAAAGTATAGCACAAAGTCGTATAAAACGCAATAGTTTTTTAAATAATTGCGTTTTATCCTATAAACATGCAGCGATACCATTATTGAAAATACTTTATCAATCCGTCCACGATACCGTCTACGATTTTATTTTGATAAGCATCGGTATTTAACAGTTGGTCTTCGTCGGCATTGGTCATGAAGCCCATTTCTAACAGGATCACAGGCACCTTCGACCAATTGAAGCCCGTGAGATCATTTCTTTCTACAACCCCTCTTGATTTTGCATGTGTGGTCTTAATGACACTATCAAGCACCAAAGAAGCGGCCTTTGCACTGTTCGATCGCAATGTCGCATCCTTCATCGATTGACTGCCTGGCGTTAACGTGGAAATGCCTGTGACGGCTGTATTGCCTATACCATCTGCATGTATTCTAACCGCCAAATCAGCGGATGCATGATTGGCTATTTCTGCCCGTTCAATGTTGGTAACATCGGTAGCATTGCTGTCACGTGTCATAATGACCTTTGCGCCAGCCTTGAGCAAGGCGCTTTTTAACTTCAACGAAACAACCATCGTCAGCTTGTATTCGGGTATTTTAGTGGATATACCTGTTGTGCCATAAGCAGTAGCAGGCTTCATTACATGACTATCAGGGGCTATGCGCTCTTGCACGGTTGCGTGATTGGGATTGCCATGGCCTGGGTCGATGCAAATCGTTTTACCATTTAAAACACCTGCATTTTGCTTGTGTTCGCTGAGCGTCGCACGCTCCGTCGCTTTTGGCTGAACGGCTGTCATCTTTTCGGCGGGCTTTGCAACTGGCTTAGACGTGCTAACTGGTTTGATGATAGGCTTTGGACTTTCGGCTGTGATAATGGTGGGCGTTGGATTTGCACTAGGCAAGGCGGTTGGTGTAGCAGGTGCATTTGTAGTGATTGCGACTAGTGGTGTGGGCGTTGCGGTTTTAGCGCTAGTCGCACAGCCTATTTGTGAAATTAACCATATGGATAACCCTATCAACGCCATCAGCATTTTTATTTTGTGCCATTTCTTAAAACCTCTCATAAGACAACGCTCACTTTCTGAAATTTACGTACTGTAAGCATTATACCTTATTTTTTGTTTCATGTAAAATAGTTTAACAGCAATTTCATATGAATTTTACAATAAAATGCTAAGATGGCATTGTGAAAAATATTCAAGCCAGTATGCATGTCATTTGAAAATGATTGGGCTTGATTTCTATATAATGTTATTTATAAAACGGGTATTTGACAGTTGTATAGCCCCAAAAGTCCCAAAAGCCTTGATACGGCTTATTTTTTTATAATTTTTTCCATTATATATTGACGTACTTTGTTGTACCGTGTTATAATAGTCATATGGAGGTGCATTGCTTATGCGATTAAAAATTACAAAGTCC
>JACMMQ010000081.1 GCA_014378955.1 Clostridia bacterium | reverse complement strand
CTTTCGCACAAGCCTTTTGCTAATACGGTGCTATTGGTCATATTGAACAATTGATATTTCAAGGAAGAGCTTCCTGCGTTGATGACTAAAATTTTCATATAGCTTATTCTCCTTAATTCATTTGGGCTTGTACGCATGTAATTGCGACAACGCCTACGATATCTTCTGCACTACAGCCACGGGAAAGGTCATTGACAGGCTTTGCGATGCCCTGTGTAATAGGACCGTAAGCTTCTGCTTTTGCCAAACGTTCGGTCAATTTATAGGCAATGTTCCCAACGTTTAAGTCAGGGAATACCAATACATTCGCACTACCAGCAATTTCGCTACCTGGTGCTTTTGATTTGCCAATTGCTGGCACAATCGCCGCATCTGCTTGCATTTCGCCATCAATCAAAAGGTCTGGGCGTTTTTCTTTTGCGAGTTTTGTAGCAAGCTGCATTTTATCCACCAACGGATTTTTTGCACTGCCATAAGTGGAGTATGAAAGCATCGCAATTCTTGCTTGCGCGCCTACCAACGCTTCAAACGATTTTGCCGATGATATCGCAATTTCTGAAACTGCGTCTGCATCTGGATTTTCGTTTAAGCCACTGTCTGCATACAAGAAAATACCGTTGTGACCGTATTCACAATCTGGCACAACCATCATGAAAAAGGCGGAAACCAATTTCGTGCCTGGTGCTGTTTTCAATATTTGAAGAGAAGGACGAAGTACGTTTGCGGTCGCATTGATTGCGCCTGCAACCATCCCATCGCAATCTCCTTGTTTAACCATCATTACCCCGAAATATAATGGGTCTTGCATCATTGTCAATGCTTGTTCTTGCGTGACACCCTTGTCTTTACGTATTTCAAACAAAACATCTGCATAACCTACTAACTTGTCCGATGTAAGCGGATTGACAATTTCAGCCTTTGAAATGTCTAAATCCCCTGCAATTTCCTTGATTTTAGCTTCATCGCCAATTAAAACTACCTCTGCAATCCCTTGTGCAATGATCATTGCAGCTGCTTTGACGGTACGGATTTCTTCACCCTCCGGCAAAACAATTTTTTTCTTTTGTGCGATTGCGCGCTCTTTAATTGCCTGTAGAAAATTACTCATTTTCTTGCCCCCTATAATATTGTTCACATGACGGAATTTATTAAATCTCAAACCTTCAATATTATATACCATTGTTCAACATTTTACAAGTATTATATTGAAAATTATGACAATATTTTCATTTTCTTAATAAATTCAATTGTGCCAAGCTACTGTATTCATTCCCCGCTATGATAATATGATCAATAACAGCAATATCAATCCCTTGCAAGGCTTGTATGATTTTATGAGTCACCTCGATATCCGCTTTTGAAGGCTTAGACGAGCCTGACGGATGATTGTGCGCCAAAATGACACTGTGGGTGTGATGGCGCAATGCAGTTTCCACAATCAAACGTGGATAAATAGGCGCTTCATTGATAGTGCCCTCATGCACAAGTGCAGGAAAAATCACTTGGTTTTGTGCATCTAAGCAGATCAAATAAAACACCTCATATTTTCTGCCTAAAAAGAGTGTTTTGATGTATTCGCCCGCAGTATCGACTGAATTGACCAACACCCGTTCGCCCCATCTATCTTTTGTATACCGTCTTGATAGCTGCGGTATAAGGGTCAGGAGCGTTGCCGCATGTTCACCAACGCTGTCTATTTTTAAAATTTCTGAATGCTCCGCTTCAAACACCTTGGATAATGAGCCAAAATGCGCAATAAGCTTGTGTGCAATTTCGTTTGTATCTCGTTGCGGTATCGCAAAAAAAAGTAAAAATTCTAATATTTGATGATCTTCATAATGATCAAGACCCTCTTTTAAAAAGCGAGCCTTCACCCTCTGTCGATGTCCCTTGTGCAGTTCATTCATATTGCCACCGCCATCATTTTAAGTCCTATAAATCATTTTTCAAAATATCTTCATAGCTTTCACGCTTGACAATGACCTTGCTTTGACCATTTTCCACCATAACCACCGCAGGACGTGGGATGCGGTTGTAATTGCTTGACATGGAATAATTATAAGCACCCGTCGCAAGCACCGCCAATGTGTCGCCCACCGCAATTTTCGGCATCAAAATATCCTTCTGAATGAGGTCGCCAGACTCACAGCATTTACCCGCAATGGTAACCAACTCGGTTTTAGGAGCGTTTGCCTTGTTCGCAAGCACAGCATCGTACGGCGACTGATACATCATGTATCGTGGGTTATCGCACATACCACCATCAACCGATACATATTTGCGAATGCTTGGGATTTCCTTAACAGCACCCACGGTATATAGCGTAATGCCAGCAGGTGCAACAATCGAACGACCTGGCTCCATCAATATTTTAGGAAGCTTAACGCCTCTTAATATTGCCTCATTTTTCACTACCTCCGAAACGGAAGCAATGTAGCAATCATATGCCACCGGGTCGTGCTCATCAATATATTTGATCCCAAAGCCACCGCCCAAATTCAGCTCTTCTATTTCCAAATTCAGCTTGTCCTTTAAATCACCAATAAAATGCATCATGACCCTCGCCGCTTCCGTAAACGGTGCTAGGTCAAATATTTGTGAACCGATATGGCAATGTACACCAACCACCTTGACATTTAAAAGCTTATTCGCATAAGCGATAATGTTAAACGCTTCACCCGTTTCAAGTGCCACACCAAATTTAGAGTCTATTTGACCTGTCATGACAAAATCGTGTGTGTGTGCATCAATACCAGGCTTGATACGGAATAAAATGTCCTGCACAATGCCAGCCTCTTGTGCCAACGCATCCAGCATGTCCAGTTCAAACAAATTATCCACAACAATGCGTCCCACACGGTTATCAATCGCAAGCTTAAGCTCCTCCATGGTTTTGTTGTTGCCATGAAAATATATTTTATCGGTCGGAAAATCCGCCTTAAGGGCCGTGTATAGTTCGCCACCAGACACGACATCTAGACCCAAGCCACAAGCCTTGATTAGCTTTGCCATATAAACCGTGCAAAACGCTTTGCTTGCATATAAAATCATGCCGTTGCCATGATAATATTTCGTAATCGCATCAGTATATATTTTTGCATATTTTTTAATTAAGCCCTCATCCATGACATACAGCGGTGTGCCATATTCCGCCGCCAATGCCAGCGTGTCACAGCCACCTATTTCTAAATGATTTTGTTCATTCAACTTTAAACATTCTGATATAAACAATAATAAAACCTTCCTTCTGCAAAATATGATAAAATCTTATCATATCTCTTTTGTAAGTGTCAAGGGAAATGGCAAATATATATGGTAATTGGAACACGGTGGGCGCTGCCAATATATTGCGTAGCAATATTTCTTCTGTTCGACCAAATGAATGCGTTTTTGCATTCATAGCCACGAAGGTGGCGTGGTCATCACCCGCCCCTTTTTTGAAAAAAAGGGGTCAAAAAACTTTAATTGGGATTTTTTAAATTATCATAAGTAAACATTAAAGTTTTACTCAAT
>JACMMQ010000080.1 GCA_014378955.1 Clostridia bacterium | reverse complement strand
TAATTTATTGTAAGTAAACAACTAAAGTTTTAATCAATTTTTTTCAAAAAATTGCCAGGATCAAAGGGTGGAACCCTTTGGCGTTGTCCGCAGACAACGAAATCTTAACACTCAAAGAGTATTTTTCTTTGTTACTTTCTTTTTACGATAGAAAAAGAAAGTAAGGTTTTCACCAATGCAAACAACTTACGAACATTATTCCTTTAATGTTGACGTAATTTCTTTGTCGAAATTTAGAGTCGAAATTTTTGTTTTGATTTTAATTGCCAACACCCCTATAAATTTGATATAATGTCTAAATAGCAAAAAATCGCAAAGGAGGCTACCACTATCATTTTAAATATTGACGAAACAAGCATTCGACGAATGCCTAAAAATTTAATCACCTATGAGCGTGGTTTAAAATATTTCAAGAACGGCAAGGTGTTTGAATATGAATATCATGCCAATAACGATACCATCACCGCCACGGTACAGGGTGGTGGACGATACGATGTTGAAATTTCCTTGGATGATACCAATCATATTGATGAATATCACTGCACCTGCCCAGCTGCAATGCTAGATGAAAATGCGTGCAAGCATGTCATTGCGACGCTTTTACATGCGGCGTCAAAGCAGAGGAAGCGTGCTGTGTCAACGCCAACGACCACGAAATATGCGCGCCAGCTGATGGACCATTATGTCAACCAGGCGGTGTCCTCCGAACGAACGATTTTAAACCTTGAAATCACGTTGCGGTTTGAAAAACAATTTTACACCTATGGCAACCACATCTATTTAGAAATGCGTGTTGGCGTAAAACCGTTATATATCATCAAGGACATTCGCAAGTTTGTCCATACAGTTTTTGACCCAAACGGCACGATTGAATTTGGGCAAAAGCTCACATATAGCACCTCAGAGCACACCTTTTGTGCGGAGCATGTGCAGGTGCTAAGGCTATTAGAGGAAATGTTTGAACAGCAAAAAATAACAGAAAAGGGCTATTATTCACACAGCTACACCTCACAAAAAAGCTTGCCACTGCCTTCCATCACCGCTAGAAAAATCATACATGCGTTACAGCACAAAGGCATGGATTTAATTGTCGCAGGACGCACCTACCAAAGTCGCAAGGTGCATACGGAGCAATTGCCCTTTAAGCTATCGCTCACGGACGATGATGGCAACTTTTGCTTGGATTTTATACAGCAAATGCAACTCACACCGCTTGTGAGTGATTTTTCGTACGTCTTTTATAACCAAGCGTTGTATGCGCTGCCTGAAGATAAAAGAGCTTTTTTAGCACCGCTTTTAACGGTATTTGGTGAGAACAAGGGACAGCCCATTGTGTTTGCGGCAAAGGATCAAGAACGCTTTGTGTCTGAAGTATTACCCAAAATAGAACAGGTGACCGAAATTATTTTAGAGGAAAGCATTCAAAACCGTATTTACCGTGAACAGCTCACGCCCAAAATATATTTTGACCAGGAAAACGGCGCAATTACCGCACGTGTAGAATATTGGTACGGCGAACATGTTATCAATCCGTTAGAGGCACGTGATGTCACCGCTTTGGATGGGCGTATTTTGGTGCGTAGTCATGCCCAAGAGCTTAAGCTCATGGCAAATTTTGAACAGCTTGAGTTTAAGGTAGGCAAGGGGCTGATGCATTTAGAGTCAGAGGACGATATTTTCCACTTTGTGCATGACATTTTGCCAGCCATTCAAAAGCAGGCAGAGGTGTATTATTCCGAGGCATTTAAGGCAATTAAAATACAGCCTGCAAAGATTTTGCGAGGTGCTACACGCTTAGATCAAGCCTCCGATTTGCTAGAGGTGAATTTTGAGGGCTTGGACTATTCCCCTGATGAGCTGCGTGACATTTTCAAGGCAATGGAGCAAAAGCGTAAATATTACCGCTTAAAGGATGGCTCATTTTTACCGCTTGAGCATTCAGCCATGCAAAGCTTGGGCGACATGATTGAAGCCTTGGGGATGACCTTTCAGGATTTGCATGATGGACGGCTGACGCTCCCGAAATACCGTGCCTTTTATTTGGACAACATGATGAAAGACAACGATGCGCTGCACTTTGAACGCAATCATCCATTTAAAGCACTCATTCAAAACATTCACGAGCCACAGGACATGGAATTCGAGGTGCCACCATTTTTGCAAGGCACGCTGAGAGATTATCAAAAGGTAGGCTTCAAATGGCTCAAAACGCTTGCACATTATGGCTTTGGGGGTATATTGGCGGACGATATGGGCTTGGGAAAAACGCTTGAGGTCATTACACTCATCGCTTCAGAAGAACGCAAAAGCCCTTGCTTGGTGGTTGCGCCTACTTCGCTTGTGCTCAATTGGCAGGAGGAGGTGGAGAAATTTGCACCACAACTCAAAACGTTGGTCATTCATGGCGCACAAAACGAACGCAAGCTGTTGTTTGGCGATATCGAGCAGGTGGACATCGTCATTACGTCGTATGCGCTTATTCGCCGTGATATAGAAAATTATCAGCAGTTTATGTTCTCTTATTGCTTTTTAGATGAGGCACAGCACATCAAAAACCCCGTGAGCATCAACGCACAAACGGTCAAGATGATACACGCTCACCGCTATTTTGCGTTAACGGGTACACCGATTGAAAATTCCTTGACCGAGCTGTGGTCGATTTTTGACTTTATCATGCCTGGGCTTTTGCATACCCACACGAAATTTTCAAAGCGTTTTGAAGTACCGATTGTCAAGAACCCTGATGGCACGCCATGTACGCCGTATAAAATGACGTTTTATGAGCATCCTGATGGTGGTGTTGTACGTTTGAAACCGGATGGGATGCCTGACGCTAAGTTTGACCACATGAAAAATCCCCATGGAGCGAAGTACGTGAAAAAAGATCCACAAGGCGGAACAGATTT
>JACMMQ010000010.1 GCA_014378955.1 Clostridia bacterium | reverse complement strand
CACGATATGTTCTGCATCATACAGTACCTGATGCCCCTTGACGTAAACCGTTAGCATATGTTCACCAACCCACTATTGGATTATGGATTTTTTCCCTTGCAATGGTGGTTTTTCCACCATGTCCAGGATACACCACCGTTTGTTCAGGCAATGTAAAAAGCTTGTTTTTAATGTTGTCAATGAGCGCTCCCTCGTCTCCCCCTGGAAAATCAGAGCGTCCAATGCTCTCTAAAAATAATGTGTCACCGGTAAAAACATGCCCCTCTGTATAAAGGCAAATACCCCCTGCAGTATGACCAGGAGTGTGTATAACGGTGAAAATTTGCTTGCCAACGGACAGCTGTTCACCATCCACCAGTGTCTTATCCGCTGCCTTGGCGGCGAAGCTTTGCCCAACAAACCCCGACAGGTTGGCTTTTTCATCGGTCAGCATGTGTGCATCCTCCGCATGCACCAACAAAGGTGCTTTTGTTAAATCACGTATCGCATCGCAAGCCCCGATATGGTCACCATGTCCATGCGTTACCACAATATATTTTACATGATAATGATTTTTTTCTAGCACCTCTATAATTTTTTTTGGTTGCCCACCGGGGTCAATGATCATTGCTTCTAGCGTTTGTTCATCCGCAATAATATAGCAATTTGCTTGATACGCGCCTATGGGTAAAATGTGTATATTCATCAATTTCTCCTTATTGTTTTGCACGTCCTACATCGATGACGCCATTTATTTTAAATAGTTTTTTGATTATTTTATTGAGTTGCTCTGAGCTACTGACCTCTAAGGTAAATTGCATCAACGCCGTATTATCCTTTAAAATGCGCGCCTGCATGGATTTAATGGCGATTTTATCTTCTGCAATTTGATTGGACACCTCTAATAGTAGCCCTGTACGATCGTATGCTTTTACTTGGATATCCACTAAATAGGCAGAGCCAACGGTTGATTCCCATTCCACTTCAATTAAGCGTTGCTCGTCATTTGTTTCCTCACGTGTAACATTTAAGCAGTCCGCACGATGCACCGACACACCACGCCCCCGTGTGATATAGCCTGAAATATCATCTCCCGGTACGGGGTTGCAGCAACGTGACAAGCGCACCAAGCAATTGTCTATGCCTTTTACCACGATGCCTTGGTTGGAGCTTTTTTTCTTAACGACACGGTGGGGTTCAACCACATGCGCAAACAATTCTCTTTCGTCAGGCTTAATGGTCTTTAAAAACTGCTCCTTGAGCCGTGCCACAACCTTACTAGCAAGCACGCCCCCATGCCCAATTGCCGCATGTAAATCCTCTATGTTATTGAGCGTATATTTCTTATAGATAGGCTGTAAAAATTCTGGCTTGATGAGCTGCGCTAGTGTGTAGCCATGCTTTTTGACATCAAGCTCGAGCATATGCTTCCCACGGATTACATTTTCCTCACGTTTTTCTTTTTTGAACCATTGGTTAATTTTATTGCGTGCTTGAGAGGTTTTGCATATTTTCAGCCAATCCAGTGACGGACCATGTACGCTAGAAGAGGTCAATATTTCCACAATATCGCCATTTTTCAAGGTGTAATCAAGCGGTACGATACGGCCTGAAATTTTAGCACCCATCATTTTATTGCCCACCGCACTGTGAATAGCGTACGCAAAATCAATCGGGTTCGCACCAGCCGGCAAATTCACCACATGCCCCTTGGGCGTAAAGGCAAACACCTCATCCGCAAACATATTAATTTTAAGTGACTGCATGAAATCATCCGTTTCATTCAAGTCACGTTGAATTTCTAAAAGCTGTCTAAGCCACGTCAGCTTAGAATCCAAATCGCTATCCTCGCCACTCTTGCCTTCCTTGTATTTCCAATGTGCGGCGATGCCATACTCACAAATTTTATGCATTTCCCATGTGCGAATTTGTATTTCAAAAGGTTTGCCAGCAGGACCAATAACAGTGGTGTGCAAGGACTGGTAAAGGTTTGGCTTAGGCATGGCAATATAGTCCTTAAAACGCCCTGGCAATGGGTGGTACATCTCATGCACCAGGCCAAGCACCGCATAGCAATCTTGCACGTTGTCAACAATCACACGGGTTGCAAACAGGTCATATATTTCGTCAATGCCCTTACCCTGTGCATACATCTTGCGATAAATGCTATAAAAATGCTTGGCACGACCGTCAATTTTCGCAGGGACGCCCATCTCCTTCAAGCGAAGCTCCAAATTCTCCATGATGTCCTTGATGTAATTTTCACGTTCCTTGCGCTTTTGTGCAATGGATTCCACAATTTCATAGTACGCTGGGGGATCTAAATAGCGTAGCGATAAATCCTCTAACTCCCACTTCATTTGGAAAATACCCAAGCGATGTGCCAACGGTGCATACACCTGTAAGGTTTCGGTTGCTTTTTCACGCTGTTTATCCTCGGTCATGCTCCCTAACGTACGTAAATTATGCATTCTGTCCGCTAGCTTAATAAAGATAACCCGAATGTCCTTCGCCATTGCAAAAAACATCTTGCGCAAATTTTCAATTTGCTGTTCCTCTTTGGTGGTGTAAGGGATTTGACCGAGTTTTGTCACGCCGTCCACCAACAAAAGCACCGTTTCGCCAAATAATTGCTTGATTTCGTCTGAATTTTTCGTGGTATCCTCTAGCACATCGTGCAAAAGACCTGCAATAATAGACTCATAATCCATTTCCAAATCTGCTAGGATATGCGCCACTGCAAGTGGGTGAATCATATAAGGCTCTCCCGTTTTACGCATCTGTCCATCATGCGCTGACTTGCTGTAGTTGTATGCCTTTTCCACCATCGCCACTTGCTCTGGTGTGCAAAATTTATGTAATTTATTGAGTAAGCTTTCAAAGGATGCACTCATATTTTCACCTCCAACCTAACCCCTATTTTTTTGAAGCATTTGTAAATAATGTGATTGCTCTAGGTTGACCTTTTCTCCTATTTTGGCAGTGTCTACAATGGTTAATGTATTGTCCTTGACCTCAACCTGCCATATTGCAAGCTCTCGTAGCACCTCCAGTATATTGCGTAGCTTCAAATGCGACATGGGCTTGTGCGTTTCCTGTGCAAAGCGGCGATGCAACGCAAACAAGCCATCATGGTATTTTCCCTGTTCAAAGTGCTTGTTGATAAATTTATACATCGCAACCAAATCGGTACGGTCAGGGATATAATCCTCATATGCGATTTTTTCGCCTTTCTTTAATGTATGAAAATGTTGCTCTTGTGCGACTAATTGTGCGTGATGTTCCGCTGTTAAGCACATATCCTTTAAAATTAATTGTTCCTTTTTATTGCCACCGTATTCATTGACTTGCAAACTAAATGCAATATCCAGCCTATCGCCCACCAACCATTGATGCATATTTGCACCACTGCCAAAGCCAATCACGTCAAACTTCTTACCATCCTTGTGGATACGCATTTTCAAATGCTTGTCGCCTGATAATGTTCTTAATTCTAGAATTTCACAGCCCATTAAACAAAAAACAGGGGATGGATTGCCCATGCCATAAGGCTCTAAGCTTGTTAATGCGACTGCATTTTTCAAATCTATTTGCGAGGCTTCAATGCATGCATCGATCCGCAGGGATGGGGTGATGTCCTCCCTCGTCAAATGTTCCTTGGCGTAATCATTGATGCTCTCTATAAAGTGTGCCAAATTGTCTATTTCAATACTAACGCCTGCTGCCATGGCATGTCCACCAAATTTAATGAGGTGTGCTTCGCATGCCTGCAACGCTTTAAATAGGTTAAAGGTGCCTACACTTCTACCGCTCCCTTTGCCGTGTTCACCCTCCTGTGCAAGCAATATCGTAGGTCGTCTAAACCGTTCCGCCAAGCGTGATGCGACAATACCGACGATGCCATGATGCCAATTTTCATCATAAAGCACCAACACCTTGTTTTTCTTTAATTCATTGCCTGCTTCTACTTTTTGCATGGCTTGTGTAAATATTTCCGCCTCTGCTCCTTGGCGGTTGATGTTTTCATTATTCAAATAAGTTGCAATTTCCAACGCCTCTTCTAGTTCCTCCACCAAAAATAATAAAACAGCGTGCATCGCAGAGCCGATACGCCCTGCCGCATTGATGCGGGGGGCTAATGTAAAGCTAATGGTGGACGCCGATATGGTTTTACCGGTCAGTCCTGCTACTTCTAGCAAAGCACGAATACCCACTCGCTCACTGTTTTGTATAAGCTTCAAGCCAGCTCGCACAATTTGTCGATTTTCGCCACGCAGTGGCACAACATCGGCAATGGTGCCTAAACAAGCAATTTCTAAATATTCAGACGCAATGTCTTCAAAATCCCCCTCGTACAACGCTTGTATGAGTTTTAAAGCCACCCCTGCCCCACATAAATCCTTAAAAGGATAGGGGCAATCGGGCTGCTTGGGGTTAATCACCGCTACAGCGTCTGGCAATTCATCCTTGCACTCATGATGGTCGGTAATAATCAAATCCAAGCCAATAAGCTTTGCGTACGCTGCCTCATTTACCGCTGTGATACCAGAATCGACGGTAATGAGCAAGGACGTGCCACGTGCCTTGATTTTGTCCAAGGCGTTTTGATTGACACCGTACCCTTCATCCATACGGTCAGGGATATAAAAATCCACCTGTCCTCCTGCCGCATTAAAATAGCGTACCAAAAGGGCGGTGGCGGTCACACCATCTACATCGTAGTCGCCATAGATGGTAATTTTTTCTTGATTTTGAAGTGCGGCTTTGATGCGTGCAACCGCCTTTGACATATCCTTCATCAACAGGGGTTCATGATATAGGCTAGGTGACATGCCCAAAAAGCCTTGCACGTCTGAAACGCCACGGTTGTTAAGCACTACCGCCGTCAAAAATGACAGCCCGTATTGCTTTTGCAATGCGTCAACCGCATGTGCTTTTTGTGTATCGTACAAAATATCCCAGCGTTTTTTGTCCATTGTACCCACCATTTTCTAATCACTCATAAAGTATAATAATAAATTATTATATCATTTTTTGTCAACCGCTTCAATGGTTATTTTCACAATTTGACAAAATATTCAGATTTGAAACGATGTGGGCGCTACCCCTTATATTGCGTAGCAATATTTCATCTCTTTGACCGAATGAATGCGCTTTTTGCATTCATAGCCACGAAGGTGGCGTGGTCATCACCCGCCCCTTTTTGAAAAAAGGGGACAAAAACTTTAGTTTGGTTTTTTAAAAATTATTGCAAATAAACAATAAAGTTTTACGCAATTTTTTTTAAAAAATTGCGGGGTCAAGGGGCAGAGCCCTTGTTGTCGTCCGCAGACGGCGAAATCCAAACACTTAATACTAATCTTAGATTAAAACATAACCAGCGGAGGGAGGCAAAACGCGAGTAAGCGTTTTGAAACACCGACCGACAGATGGTTATAATTTT
>JACMMQ010000079.1 GCA_014378955.1 Clostridia bacterium | reverse complement strand
GGCTACGGCTGGTGCGGCAAGGGTGTAGCGATGCGTGCAAAGGGCTTGGGCGCAAACGTCATCGTGTGCGAGGTTGACCCGATTAAGGCGATTGAAGCGGTGATGGACGGCTTCCGTGTGATGCCAATGATTGAAGCGGCGGCGATTGGCGACTTTTTCGTGACGGTCACAGGCTGTCACCATGTTATTCATGGTGAACATTTTAAGGTGATGAAGGACGGTGCCTTGCTCTGTAATGCAGGACATTTTGATGTAGAAATTAGCATCCCTCAATTAGAAGAGATGGCGGCATGTAAAAAGGAAATGCGTAAAAATATCATGGGCTATCAAATGCCAGACGGACGATACATCCATTTGCTAGCGGAAGGTCGCTTGGTAAATTTGGCGGCAGGGGACGGACACCCAGCGGAAATCATGGACATGAGCTTTGCATTGCAGGCATTGTCCGTGAATTTCATCGTGCAAAAGCACAAGACGCTACAAAATCAAGTGTACGCCGTGCCAACCGAAATCGACCAATACGTCGCAAAGCTAAAATTAAAAGCGCTGGGCATGGCGATTGACAGCTTAACGGATGAACAAGAGAAGTATCTGAATAATTGGGAGTGATGGGGGGAACGTAATGTGGGCGCTGCCCACACCCGCCCCTTTTTGAAAAAAGGGGACAAAAACTTTAATGAGGGATATTTTAATAAAGTTTTAATCAATTTTTTTCAAAAAATTGCGGGTTCAAAGGGTGGAACCCTTTGGTGTCGTCCGCAGACGGCGAAATCCAAACACTTAAAGAGTATTTTTCTTTGTTTCTTTCTTTTTGCGATAGAAAAAGAAAGAAAGGTTTTAATATCTCAGACTGGAGCGTAATAAATGAAAACATTGATACAAAACACAAAAATTTTAACCATGACGTCCGAACAGGTCATAGAAAATGGCTTTATCGCCATTGAAAATGACCGCATTGTGTATGTGGGCGAGCAAAAGCCTGAAAATTTCGAGGCAGACCAAATCATAGACGGCAAAAATAAGGCGGTCATCCCGGGGCTTGTGAATGCACATTGCCACATTGCCATGACCCTGTTAAGGGGCTATGCGGACGATTTACCCTTGGAGGAATGGCTGTTTCAAAAGGTGTTTCCGATTGAGGATAAGCTGACATGTGCTGACATCACCTGTGGCACAAGCATCGGCTTGATGGAAATGCTTAGGACGGGCACGACGTGCTTTGCTGACCAATATTTTATGATGGACAATGTGGCGAGGGCGGTGGAGCAGGCAGGTATGCGTGCGAATTTGACCCGTTGCCAGATGTGCTTTGACGAGGATGTAGACATTCAAAAGGATAAAACCATGCAAGAGGCAAGGGCATTTTACCAAAATTGGCACGGCAAGGCGGACGGTCGTATACAGGTCACGCTTTCTCCGCATTCGGTGTATGGCTGTACGCCAAGGTACATCGAGGGCATCGTCTCAATGGCACATGAACTAGGTGCAGACATGCAAATGCATCTATCCGAAACCGCAAAGGAAGTAGCGGATTGCCAAGCAAAATACGGCAAATCGCCCGTGCAACATTTTCACGACTTGGGTGCATTCGACCGCCACGCATTTGTAGCGCACGGCGTGCATGTGAGCGAGCAGGATATGTTGTTATTAAAAAATAAAAATGTCAGCATGGTGCACAACCCAGGCAGCAACATGAAGCTAGCAAGCGGCGTAGCACCGATTGCACAATACATGCAAAACGGCATCAACGTAGCATTGGGCACAGATGGCGCATGTAGCAACAACAACCTGAATATGTTTGAAGAGATACAACTAGCGGCATTGCTAGCCAAAGGACATTTCATGAACGCCACAAGCCTAAAGGCATATGAAGCCATACAAATGGCAACCGTAAACGGCGCAACCGCACTCAACCTACCAGCCGTAGGCAAAATAAAAGCAGGCATGAAGGCAGACCTAGTCATGCTAGACCTAGACCAACCACACTGCTACCCCATGCACAGCCTAATTTCAGCGCTGGTATACAGCATGAACGGCAGTGACGTAGTCATGACCATGGTAGACGGCACCATCCTATACCAAAATGGCGAATATTTAACCATCGATGCGGAAAAGGTAAAGTTTGAAGTAAAGCAGAGCGTGGCAAGGTTGTTTTAGCCGTATCTGTAACACAAAACTTTAAAAACAGTATACTAATAAAATACCTCATTAAAGTTTTGGTCAAGCTTTTTCAAAAGCTGATGTCCACGCCACCTGCGTGGCTATGAACGCATAAAGCGCATTCATTTGGACGAACAGAGGAAATATTGCTACGCAATATATGGGTGTGGGCAGCGCCCACGGTTTGAGTGCTCCCATTCTATAGAAGGTAGGTGTTTTGGATGTACGATGTGATTATTATTGGCAAAGGGCCTGCTGGGTGTTCGGCGGCGCTTTATACGATTAGGGCGAATTTGAAAACGCTCATGATTGGGATGGATGAGAGTGTTTTGCGGAAAGCGGCGATGATTGAAAATTATTATGGGCTGGCTGAGCCTGTGAGTGGACAGTCGCTTTTGGAGATAGGGGAGCAGCAGATTTCCAAGTTGGGCGGCGAAATGCTGACCGCAGAGGTGTTTGGCATTGAGTGGATGGACACGTTTGAGGTGATTACGTCGAACGGCAACTATCAGGCGAAAACGGTGCTGATAGCGACGGGGCAGCCACAAAAGCAAATGAAAATTGAGAATATTATCACTTACGAGGGCAAGGGCATTAGCTATTGCACGACTTGTGACGGGTTTTTCTATAAAAATCGCAAGGTTGGGGTGGTGGGCAACAAGGATTTTGCGGTGCATGAGGCGTCGAGCTTGCAAAATTTTTCCACCGACGTGACGCTTTACACCAACGGGTTGCAATTGGACATTTCGGCTGAAAACACAGAAGTGGTCAAGGCATTCCATGTGAACGATAAAAAAATAGCACGATTTGAGGGCAATGCATCACTCGAAACAATCGTATTTGCGGACGACAGCACAGAAACAGTGGCAGGCCTGTTCATTGCAAATGAAAGCGCCTCTAGCGTAGATTTTGCAAAAAAATTAGGGGTCATGACAGTAGGCAATGACATCACCGTCGACCCAACACAGCAAACCAATTTACCAGGGCTATATGCCGCAGGCGATTGCACAGGCGGCTTCAAGCAAATATCCACAGCAGTCGGGCAGGGTGCAATGGCGGCACGGAGCATGATTGCATTTGTGAAAAAGATGCGATAGGCACTAAGACCTTGGGCGTTGCCCACACTAATATTGCGTAGCAATATTTTCTGCTATTCGACCAAATGAATGCGGTTTTTGCATTCATAGCCACGAAGGTGGCGTGGTCATTACCCACCCCTTTTTTGGAAAAAAGGGGGCAAAAAACTTTGGTGGGGGATGAATTTATGTTGGAGGAATTGAAGGAGTAGGTGCTTAAGGCTAATTTGGATGCCCCTAACCAATTCGTAAGAAATTATTGCAAAAATATAGAAAAAATGGTACACTATTAGAAACGGTAATTACCAAGGTTTTATCACAGAGGAGGATAAGTACATGTGCAAAATTTACGTCAGAGCAATTGCTTTAGGGGTACTCATGATGATGTTTGTCACAACCACTGGTTTGGCAATTGGGTTCCCAGATGTGACAGAAAAAGATTGGAGCTGGGCAAAAAGTACCATTGAGGAAATGAGCGGAAAAGGGTACATTGTTGGCTTTGAGGACAACACATTTCGACCTGCAGCATCGGTAACAAAGCTACAAGCATTGATTTTGACAGCACGTATATTAGGCGTAAACGATCCTCTGAAGGCGAACTATGTTAAATTGGCAGTACAAACGTATGCAAAAGATTTAATTACATATGACAACGTGCTGAGATATCAAAACGAAGTGGCTTATTTATTATACAACGGCATATTATCCACGAACGAATTAGAGGGTTACATCGGGATGGGTAATTTCAACAAGCCGATGAAACGCTATGAAGCGGCGGTTTTATTTACAAAAGCATTGGGCAAAGAGGATAGTGCAAAGCAAAAGGGCATGATCGTTTTGCCTTTTAAGGATGCCAAGGATATCCCAAATGGGGCGGCGGCATATGTGCAGGTTGTGTTGGATGATAAAATCATGAACGGTGTGAGCGCTGATCAGTTTTCGCCCAATACAGAGGTCAACCGTGCACAAATAGCAACCATGCTCTCACGTGTAGCGGCAAAGCTTTTGGAAAAGGAAGAGATATTTGAAGCGACCATCACGCAGGTCGATGATGCAACCGCTACCATCAGTGTGATAACAGCAAAAAATACAGATTTAAAACCATTGACCTACACCGTGCCGACAGGTGCATTGCTTCGACTAGATGGTAAGGCTTCCACACTCAAACAGTTTGAAGTGGACGGCAAGGTGCTTTTGACCATTCGTAATGGCGTAATCATCCTGATTGAGGGCGTAAAGCCAGAGGTGCACGAAACCTTGTCAGGGATTATCAAGGACTCTTTTGATGTCACGTCAAGCAAAAAAATACGATTTATCAAAGACAATAGCACCACCGAAAAGGAATACATTTTATCCACTGGCTGTGTGATTGAGCGTGGTGGCGAAAAAGCAAGCTTTTTGGCCATTCAAACAGGCGACGTGGCAACCATTACCACAGTGGGTGGGTTGGTGGTAAAAATTATCGCTACTAGTAAAAACAAGTTCGTGTCGGGCGTTGTGGATGACATCATTTCCACACCTGATTTTATTTTAAAGGTAAAATTGGACGATAGTAACGTGGTTGCGTTGACGTTATCCAGTAGCTACACCGTCTATAAAAATGGCAAGCTAACAGACATCAAGGCACTAGACATAGGCGACAAGGTCACAGCTAATACCGAATATGATAAAATTTCACGCTTGGAATTGACCAGCACCGCTACAAGTGCAAACGGTATTATCGATGAAATTCTTATTTCAAAAAATCCAACCGTCACCATTCGTACAGGGGACAAGCTGAAAACCTTCCCAATCAAGCGTGGTGCGCAATATGTGATCGAGGGCAAGGACGTACAGCTTTATGATTTGCGATTAGGACAACAGGTAGAGTTGACACTGGATAGTGCATCGGTGACGAAGGTTTTAGCTTCTAACACCGTGTTATCTGTACAGGTCACAGGGACGGTAGAATCGGTCAATACGGATTTCGGCTTTATAAACATTGACACCATGGCAACCGCCGATGTGAATGCTATGAAGCAGCAAATCTTCTTTAAAAAGGGTGCTAATTTCATTCGAAGCAAGGACAACAAAACCATCACGGTGAATGACATCAAGGTGGGGGATATGATCACCGCAGTTGGGGGCATGACCTCGGGGGTGTTTGAGGCGACCAATATTTTGGTGATTACACCGTAAGGCAAAAGATAAGTAGTGAATGCGTAATTTAGGGCGTACAAACTTGGTGGAATATCAGGTTTGTACGCTTTTTGCTTTTTTTGGATAACTTTCATTTTTTGCTATGAAAACCACTAAAAGAATGGTATAATATATGGCATATGTGAATTGATGAAATTTGCATACGTATTCAGTAAATTGTAGTTTAATCTATATTGGGCGGGTGAAAAGCTTGGAAAAATTGCTCATTCACGGAGGAATTCCGTTAAATGGCGAGGTCACAGTCAGTGGTGCTAAAAACGCGGTGATTGCAGTATTGCCAGCGGCAGCATTGGTTGAGGGCGTATGCCGTATTGAAAATGTACCACACATCAAGGACGTTGACATCATTTTAGATATCCTCAAGCAGCTTGGGGCGAAGGTGAAATTTCACAACCAAGTGGTTGAAATAGATAGCACTACCATCAATCGGAACGTAGCCACGTATGAGCTTGTACGCAAAATGCGTGCCTCGTACTACCTGTGGGGTGCACTGCTCGGGCGATTTAAGTCTGCTGAGGTTGCGACACCTGGTGGCTGTAGCTTTTGCGCACGACCGATTGACCAGCACATCAAGGGCTTTGAGGCACTAGGCGCAAAGGTGACCATACATAATGGGAACATGCTCGCAGTGGCAGAGCAGCTCAAGGGCAGCCAAATTTATTTGGATGTCGTGAGCGTAGGCGCAACCATCAATATCATGCTGGCGGCTGTGCGTGCAGAGGGCTTTACCACCATTGAAAATGCCGCAAAAGAACCGCACATTGTTGACGTTGCCAACTTTTTAAATGCAATGGGCGCAAAGGTTAAAGGTGCAGGCACGGACGTTATTCGCATCCAGGGGGTAGAAAAGCTACACGGTGGCACCTATGCCGTTATTCCAGACCAAATTGAAGCAGGCACGCTGATGATTGCCGCCGCAGTAACACGTGGGGATGTCATCATTAAAAATATTATACCAAAGCATATGGAATCGTTGACCGCTAAGCTCATTGAAACAGGCGTAACCGTTGAAGAGGGCGACGATGCCATCCGCATTTATAGCGATAAAAGACCGTACAAGGCAAATGTCAAAACCCTGCCCTATCCTGGCTTTCCAACCGATTTACAGCCTCAAATGACCGTGCTACTGGCGTTAGCCGAGGGTACAAGCATTGTGACCGAGGGCGTATGGGATTCGCGCTTTCAATATGTCGAGGAGCTGCGACACATGGGTGCAAACATACGTGTAGAAGGGCGATTGGCGATCGTGGAGGGTGTTCCTGCTTTATCAGGCGCGCCAGTTAACGCCACCGATTTGCGTGCTGGGGCGGCCCTGGTCATTGCAGGACTTGCCGCAAGCGGCATAACAGAGGTGTACGGCTTAGAGCACATAGACCGTGGCTACGAAGATTTCGAAGGCAAGCTACGCGCCTTGGGCGCCGTGATTGAGCGTGTGAAGGTGTAGGCACTAAAAGCATAAACCGTGGGTTTTACCCACACCCACCCCTTTTTGAAAAAAGGGGGCAAAAACTTTAATGGGGGAGTTACTGGATAAAAATTCGTAAAACAATACAATCGAGCACCATTAAATAGCAATCCGCCATACGGCGGTTGCTTCTAGTCCAACTTCTAACATCCAACTTCTAAAAAAGGGGTTTCAAAATGATTACCTTTTGTTCGCTCTATTCAGGCAGTAGCGGCAATGCGATTTACATGGCTTATAAAAATACACGGCTTTTGATTGATGCAGGCGTGAGCGGTAAAAAGATTGAAGCGGCGTTGGCGCAAATAAGTGTTGACCCCAAGCTACTCACCGCTATTTTAGTCACGCACGAGCACGGCGACCACATCAGCGGTGTGGGCGTAATGGCACGGCGGTATCAGCTGCCCATTTATGCCAACAAGCAAACCTGGCGTGCGATGTACGGTGGTTCGATTGGTAAAATAGAAAAGCAGCTTATTCAGGTCGTTGAGGAACAACGAGCGTTTGAGCTAGGCGATTTTGGTGTGCAGGCGGTGGGTATTCCACACGATGCGGCAGGCGCTCTGGCGTATAGCTTTTTTGCAAATAATAAAAAGGTTTCGATTGCAACAGACATCGGCTACAACCGAGAGGGCTTGCTACAAGCGTTTGAGGGCAGCGACTTGATGCTGTTGGAGGCGAATCATGACATAGAAATGCTTAAAAATGGTGCATATCCCTATCCATTAAAGCGTAGAATACTAAGCGAGCACGGGCATTTGTCCAATGCCATGGCGGGGGAAATGGCGGTATCGCTTGTGAAAAGTGGCACACGCAAGCTGATTTTAGGGCATTTGAGCCAAGAAAATAACGAGCCACAGCTGGCATATGACACGGTATGCGAGGTGCTAGCGGCAGGCGGTATCCGTGCAGGCAAGGACATTGAAATGGAAGTCGCACAGCGCTATTGTGTGAGTCATGTACATCAGATTTGAGGTAAACCATGCAAAGAATTAAAATAATCGCCGTCGGCAAAATCAAGGAAAGCTTTTTTCGTGAAAGTCTTTTAGAATACCAAAAGCGTTTATCACGCTATTGTAAGCTTGAAATTGTTGAATTGACCGATGAAAAAATAGCGGATAAGGCATCTCTGAAGGATGAAGAAAAAATCCGCGACCTAGAGGGGCAACGCATTATAAATGCCTTGAAGGATGTAGATGCCACAGTCGCTCTGTGCATTGAGGGTGAAATGCGTGATTCTGTCGCATTTGCAAACACCTTACAGCAGTTCGCCGTACAAGGCAAGCAAACGGTGGCATTTGTAATCGGAGGCTCACTCGGACTGTCCGATGCCGTCAAGCAAACCGCACAACTCAAGCTAAGCTTTTCGCCCATGACCTTTCCGCACCAACTCATGCGTGTGGTGCTGTTGGAGCAGGTATATCGAGGGTATAAGATTTTGGGGGCGGAGACGTATCATAAGTGATGGAAAAATGGGAATAGTTTGCTTTGTATCAATAACGAGTTGAGAATTGCAAGAATGAGATTCCTCACTGCGTTCGGAATGACAAATGATTGTTATGTGCACAAATTTATCCCTGATTATTCCACAGTAAGTATTGTTTTTCAACTACGAGTACCGTATACTGTACATTATTTAAATCGAAGCTACTATATACGGTATAATGACGGCAATATCTTGGCTTTATGCGCAATAACCAACCCTGCATTGGTCTTAATAATTAAAAATAAAGATACATTTATAATCTTTTCAATAAACCACAAGTATGTCATTCCGAGCGAAGAGAGGAATCTCTAAACTCGCAATGCACGCAATCTATCAGAAAGATTGCATAGGAGTAAACGATGCGCAGTTATTATGTGTATATCATGACGAATAAGCACCATACTGTTTTGTATACGGGCATGACCAACGACCTTATGCGTAGGGTATTTGAGCATAAAGATGGAAAAACAGCAGGTTTCACGCAAATATATAACGTGCATAAGCTTATATATTTTGAAACTTCATCTGACGTTCAATCGGTTATTGCAAGAGAAAAACAAATAAAAGGATGGGCAAGGCAAAAAAAGATTGACTTAATAGCAACGACCAATCCGAACTGGAATGACTTATATAATGAACTCATGGATATAGGGGATTCCTCGCTTCACTCGGAATGACAAACAATTGGCTTTTTCAAAGCACGAATACAACGAAAAAGTGGATAGTACGAGATTCCACACATTGTTCGGAATGACAGACTTGATATTTAGGTGTGTTAAAGATAATTTGAAAAACATATACAACGGCAAGGCATTTGAAAAGTCAAAGCAACTATCTGTCATTCCGAACGTAGGAAAAAACTATCTGTCATTCCGAACGTAGTGAGGAATCTCGCCACGCATAGTAACAATAATATTACGCATTATGCACATTCTTGTACTATAAGAATTATCAGCATTTGTCACTGGTGAAAAAACTTACTTTCTTTTTCTATCGCAAAAAGAAAGTAACAAAGAAAAATACTCTTTATACTAAACTTGATTAAAATCATAACCATCTGTTGGTCGGTGTTTCAAAACGCTTACTCACGTTTTGCCCATCTCCGCTGGTTATGTTTTAATCTAACATTAGTATTGAGTGTTTGGATTTCGTTGTCTGCGGACAACAATAAGGGATTACATCCCTTAACCCTGGCAATTTTTTGAAAAAAATTGAGTAAAACTTTGATATAAATTCCCCATTAAAGTTTTTTGTCCCCTTTTTTTCAAAAAAGGGGCGGGGGTGGGCAGCGCCCACGTTGTTCCGGTAAAAAACAAATCGTATTGAATCAATTAAACATTACAGGAGGTTCAACATGCACTATTTAGAACAATATCAAAAATGGTTAACACACCCGGCGGTGGACGAGCACACCAAGGCGGAGCTTTTGGCGATTGAGAACGATGCACGGGAAATTGAGGAGCGTTTTTACACCAATTTGGCGTTTGGTACGGGTGGCCTGCGTGGTATTATTGGCGCTGGTACCAACCGTATGAACAAATATGTGGTGCGTAAGGCGACACAGGGCTTGGCTTCTTATATCGTGTCGCATGGTGAGGCGGCAAAGGCGAAGGGCGTTGCGATTGCTTATGATTCTCGCTTGAAATCGGACGAATTTGCGCTTGAAGCGGCAAAGGTTTTGGCGGCGAACGGCGTGAAGGCTTATTTATTTGATGCACTACGTCCTACCCCTGAATTATCGTTTGCCGTGCGTGAATTGGGTGCGATTGCAGGCATCGTTATTACCGCAAGCCATAACCCAGCTAAATACAACGGCTACAAGGCGTACTGGGAGGACGGCGGACAGCTGCCGCCACACAGTGCGGATGCAGTGCTTGCGGTCATGGATGCGATTGATATTTTTGATGGCGTGCAGGTGATGGATGAAAATGAGGCAAAATCTGCAGGGCTGATTGAAATGATTGGTGCGGCAATAGATGAGAAATTTTTAACGCAGGTGCAAAAGCAGTGCATCAATCCGCAGGTCATAGCACAGGTAGCGGACGATTTTAAAATAATATACACCCCTTTCCACGGTGCGGGCAATGTTTTGGTGCGTGAGATATGTGCGAGAGTGGGCTTTAAGCATGTCATTGTGGTACCAGAGCAGGAATTACCAGACCCAGCTTTTTCCACTGTAAAATCGCCTAATCCAGAGGAAAAGGAAGGCTTTACATTAGCAATTGCGTTGGCAAAATCGGTAAATTCCGACCTAATTATTGGCACAGACCCTGACGCTGACCGTGTGGGCGTGGTGGTACGCAACAAAGAGGGCGAATATGTGGTGCTTACGGGCAATCAAACAGGGGTACTGTTGACCCATTACATTTTATCGCAAAAGCAGGAAAAGGGCGTGTTGCCCAAAAATGGCGTATTGATTAAAACCATTGTCACGTCCGATATGGTGCGTGGCATAGCAAAGCAGTTTGGCGTTGCCGTGGATGAGGTATTGACAGGCTTTAAATTCATTGGCGAAAAAATTAAGGAATTTGAAGAAAATGGCAATCAAAAGCAATATGTGTTTGGCTTTGAAGAAAGCTATGGCTACCTAGCAGGCACACATGCACGTGACAAGGATGCTATCGTAGCATCCATGCTCATTGCTGAAATGGCGGCTTGGTACAAATCAAAGGGTATGTCATTGTACGACGGCTTGCAAGTGTTATACGACCAATATGGCTATTT
>JACMMQ010000078.1 GCA_014378955.1 Clostridia bacterium | reverse complement strand
TCAATTTTTTTCAAAAAATTGCGGGTTTCAAAAGGGCAGCGCCCTTTGTCGTCGTCCGCAGACGGCGAAATCTAAACACTTAAAGAGTATTTTTCTTTGTTACTTTCTTTTTACGATAGAAAAAGAAAGTAAGGTTTTGCTTGTATTCAAGGTTAATATATCTACCCCTAGAATGTTTCACGTGAAACATTCTAGGGGTAGATGATGTGTTTCAAGCACGGTAATACTAAGCCCAGGCAGGATGACCCTGCCCCTACGGTTAGATTTCACATTCTATCGTAGGGGTGGGGTCTCCCCACCCGCAATCCATTACGCACAAAACCGCAAAAAGCACCAGGCATTAGCCCGATGCTTTCTAATCATATGTATATTGTTAATTCTTCGGTATCTGAATAACATACTCA
The DNA here is from genome assembly GCA_014378955.1 of Clostridia bacterium. Lineage (GTDB taxonomy): Bacteria > Bacillota > Clostridia > SK-Y3 > JACMMQ01 > JACMMQ01. The sequence continues at coordinate 5,484 of JACMMQ010000078.1, read as the reverse complement.
ATACAATGCTCTCGCTCATGCATGACAGCGGTTGCTTGCACGCCAGCTTTTTTAATATAGCCGACCGCCTGCTTGATGGTGTTGGTAAAAATACGCATATCCCTTACATTAAAGGTCAAGGCGCTTTTCTTGACACATGTTTGATTTTGCAGTGCGGTATATTGGTCGATGGTCTTTTCAATCAATTGCTCGGTTTGCGATACGTTGAGCTTTTTATGGCACACTATTTTGAGCACCTTGAGCTGCAGCTGCTCGTCAGGTAGCTTGAGCAACGCTCTTGCATGTCGCTCCGTTAAGTCATTGTCGAAAATCATCTTTTTCACCAATGGCGGTAGCTTCAAAAGACGCATCTTATTCGCAACCGTGGATTGATTTTTCCCAATTTTCTTCGCCAAATCCTCTTGTGTGAAGCCATGCTCGTTGAGCAAATGATAATAGCTCTCTGCCTCCTCCATAAAACGCAGGTCTTGACGCTGTAAGTTCTCAATGAGCGCCAATATCGCCGACTCATTATCCGATATATCCACAATAATGGCAGGGATTTCCGAAAGCGCCGCCAGCTTGGATGCACGCAAGCGCCGCTCACCAGCGACCAGCTCGTAACCCAATGCACCTACCCTACGCACCGTCACAGGCTGCATCACGCCATGCACCTTGATAGATGCGGCTAATTCTTCAAGCGCAATGTGATCAAACACCTTGCGGGGCTGATAAGGATTGGGGCGGATACGGTCAACAGGCAATTGTACAAACTCCATTTTTGATGGTACAGGGATATTCCTAGAAAGTATATCCATCATGGCATGTCCTCCTTTATTCCAAAACAATTATTTTGTCGTTATAATAACCATATACTAATCTCAGATTAAAACATAACCAGCGGAGGGAGGCAAAACGCGAGTAAGCGTTTTGAAACACCGACCGACAGATGGTTATGATTTTAATCGAGATTCGTATCACACCTGTATTATAACACAATTCCCACATTATGGAATAAAAATCGTTCGTCAAATACACCATGAAAACTACAACATTCTACTTATTTTAACGGTTCTTTTGACGGTTTTCCTGCCTTTCGTGGATAGTTTGTCGAACAGTGTTGAACCTTTTTTATCACCACAAGGTGATGCTTGATGTCGGTAAATGGTAAATCCACCGTCAAGCTGTCGACCAGCTCACCGCCCAAAATTTTGATGGCTTTCTTTGCCTCCGCCAATTCTTCCGTTGCCTTCGGCCCTTTTTGCGCAATAAATATGCCCCCCACCTTTAAAAATGGCAACGCATACTCCGATAACACCGCCAAATTCGCAACCGCCCTCGACACGGCAATGTCAAACCTCTCACGGTACTGCCGATTGTGCGCCGCATCCTCCGCTCGTGCATGCACGGTTTGTATGTGCTCTAGCCCTAACTGGGCAATCACTTCATTGAGAAAATTCACACGCTTTGCCAACGCATCAAGCAAAACGGTTTGCAAGCCATCCACCGCAATGTGTAACGGGATGCCAGGGAAACCAGCCCCCGTGCCCACATCAATCATACGCAATTTCGGCTTGAACACGCCCGTTTGCACACACGTCAAGCAATCCAAGAAATGCTTGATTGCAATGTCCGTCGGGTCGATAATGGTCGTGAGGTTCATGCGTTCATTCCAGTCCACCAAAAGATCCGAATAGCGCATGAGCTTTGAAATTTGCTCATCCGTCAAGGTGACGCCCATTGCAAGTGCGCCCGTGCTAAGCATTTGCTGAATATCCATCTATCCACGTCCTTATTTTTTTCTGTTATGCTGCTCCAAATACACCAACAACACCGCAATGTCCGAAGGCGATACGCCCGAAATGCGTGATGCTTGTCCCACAGATAAAGGTGCAATTTGAGTGAGCTTTTGCCGTGCCTCAATGCGTAGACCATGGATACCGTGGTAATCAATGTCCGCAGGCAAGCTCTTTTTTTCAAGCTTGACAAATTGGTCGACCTGCATTTGCTGTCTTTTGATATAGCCCTCATATTTGACCTGTATTTCCACCTGCTCACACACCACAAACGGCAATGGGTGTCTGCCAGTGTCCACCTCTGCCAAAAGCGAGTAGCTAATTTCAGGTCGCTTAAGTAAATCGGTCAAGCGTACGCCCGTGCTGATATTGGTGCTTTGAACGCTTGTTAAAAAGGCGTTCACTGCCTGTGTAGGTGGCAAAACTATCGCATGAAGCCTTTTAATTTCAGCTTCAATCATTGTCTTTTTGGTTAAAAATCGCTCAAACCGCGCTTGACCAATCAACCCAACGTCAAACCCAACAGGGGTCAACCGCAACTCCGCATTGTCCTGACGCAACAGCAACCGATATTCCGAGCGTGAGGTCATAATTCGGTACGGCTCACCCGTGCCCTTGGTGACCAAATCGTCAATCAATGTGCCAATGTATGAATTGGAGCGTGGCAAAATCATAGGCGGTTGCCCCTTGATTTTCAAGGCGGCATTGATGCCAGCCACCAAGCCCTGTGAGGCGGCTTCCTCGTACCCTGACGAGCCGTTGAACTGCCCTGCACCATACAAGCCCTCTATCGCCTTCACCTCAAGTGTTGGAAGCATCTGGGTAGGGTCTATGCAGTCGTATTCAATTGCGTACGCATGGCGTATCATTTTGACATGCTCTAACCCCTGTATCGTTTGCATCATTTGAAGCTGAACATCCTCGGGTAAGCTAGAGGACATGCCTTGCACGTACATTTCCTCGGTATCTAGCCCCATTGGCTCGATAAACAACTGATGCCTGTCCTTGTCCGCAAAGCGTACCACCTTGTCCTCTATGGACGGACAGTATCGAGGCCCTACCCCCTCAATTTGACCGCCATATAACGGTGAGCGGTGCAGGTTGTCCTTGATCACCTGGTGCGTATCAAGGTTTGTATAGGTCAGCCAGCACGACACCTTATTTTCGCCAATGTCTGTGGTTTCAAACGAAAAGGGTGTAATTTGCATGTCCCCTATTTGCTCCTCCATCTTGCTTTTGTCTATGCTGTTGGCGTGAATACGTGCAGGCGTGCCCGTTTTAAAGCGCATGAGGCTGATGCCATGCCCCTTGAGTGAGTCTGATAACAGATTAGCAGGAAACATCCCATCCGGCCCACTGCTAAACGACACATCCCCCACAATCACCTTGCCACGCAAAAATGTACCCGTTGCAATCACCACCGCCTGTGCATGGAAAATTGCCCCCGTGTGCGTGACAATGCCCTTGACCTTGCCGCTTTCTACCAACAGCTCGGTCACCTCTGACTGCCGAATATCTAAATTTTCCGTTAATTCCAACGTGTGCTTCATGTACATTTGATATTGCCGCCTGTCCGATTGCACACGCAACGAATATACCGCAGGGCCCTTGCCCTTATTCAAAATACGGGACTGAATAAAGGTTTTGTCCGCCGCCTTGCCCATTTCGCCGCCCAACGCATCAATTTCTTTCACCAAATGCCCCTTCGCCGTACCGCCAATGCTCGGGTTGCACGGCATGTTGGCAATAGCGTCCGCATTGATAATAAAAAGCATCGTACGAACACCCAAGCGTGCACAAGCAAGCGCCGCCTCACACCCCGCATGGCCGCCCCCTACCACAATCACATCATACGTCCCAGCAAAATAACCCATAAAAAATCCTCCCTATTAAGTAGCACACCGTGGGCGCTGCCCACACCCGCCCCTTTTTTGAAAAAAAGGGGACAAAAAACTTTAATTGTGTTTTATTTAATAAAGTTTTAATCAATTTTTTTCAAAAAATTGCAGGGTCAAGGGACAGCGTCCATTGGCGTTTTCCGCAGAAAACGAAATCCAAACACTCAAAGAGTATTCTTCTTTGTTACTTTCTTTTTACGATAGAAAAAGAAAGTAAGGTTTTCACCAATGCCAAAAGTTGACTAAAACTTTAAGTTTATTCTTAAAAATTCCAAACCCATCTAAAGTTTTTTACCCCCTTTTTTTCAAAAAAGGGGCGGGTGTGGGCAGCGCCCACGGTTTTCACTTCCCCAAGCAAAAATCATGGAAAATGCGGTCTATTATTTCCTCTGACACCGTTAAACCCACAATTTCACCCAAATGAGCAACCGTGCTTTGCAAATCGATTGCAATTATGTCAATTGGCATGCCTTGATGGAATGCTGTTAACGCTTCTTGCAGGCTGGTTTGACCGTGCATCAGGCTTTGCTTGTGGCGTATGTTGGTGATGGTGGGCATGTTCTGAACCACGGCACCACTAAAAAACATGTCCGCAATCATTTGCTCCAATTGCGCTATGCCCTGTCCTTGCGTTGCGGATAGATGCAAGATGGGATGTCCTTTAAACAGCTTTTGAACCTCTTTTATATCCAATGCCATACCCAAATCCGCCTTGTTGATGCAAATAATGACCTTTTTTTGTGCGACCAACTCCGCCATTTGACGGTCATTGTCACACAGTGGCTGACTGCCATCCAGCATCAAAAGCACCAGCTCCGCCTGCTCCAAATACGCCTTGGATCGCTCAACACCAATCTTTTCCACCAAATCATCCGTTTCTCGAATGCCAGCGGTGTCCATCATGCGTAAAGCAACGCCACGCAAGTTGATGTATTCCTCAATCACGTCACGGGTCGTGCCTGCAATTTCGGTCACAATCGCACGATTTTCCTTCAGCATTGCATTGAGCAAGGACGACTTCCCCACGTTTGGCTTGCCCACAATGATGGTGCTTAACCCCTCACGCACAATTTTACCGTAATCAGCGGTGTTTAATAAATGCGTCATTTCGGATAGAATAGCAGTAAGCTTTATTTCAACCTCACCTTGTTCAAGCTCGGGAATGTCCTCCTCTGGAAAATCTGCCGCCGCCTGCAAATGACTGACAAGGGTTAAAAGCTGATTACGCAGCTTGGTAATTTCGTCTAAAATGCTACCGCCCAACTGACCTACAGCGTGCTTGCGAAGCGAATCAGTTTTGGCATTGATGACGTCTATCACCGCCTCTGCCTGTGACAAATCCATCTTGCCATTCAAAAAAGCACGCTTGGTGAATTCCCCATTTTCCGCAAGCCTAGCACCTGCGTGGATGACCTGCGTAAGCACCGCACTGGTGGACAAAATACCGCCGTGACAATTGATTTCAACGGTGTGCTCGCCCGTGAAGGTTTTGGGCGCAAGCATAACAGAAACGAGTACCTCGTCTACAACTTGACCGTCTGACACAATGTGCCCATAGTGAATGGTGTGGGTGCAGACATTGCATAATTTTGTGCCTTTTTTGGAATGAAAAACAGTATCACATAGCGCAATCGCAAGCTCACCACTTACACGCACAATGCCAATACCCCCAACGCCAACAGGGGTAGAGATTGCAGCTATGGTATCATGAACCATCATAAAAAATCCTCCGATCAATTGACTATCCACAACAAAGTTTTAATCAATTTTTTTCAAAAAATTGCGGGTTTCAAAAGGGCAGCGCCCTTTGT
>JACMMQ010000077.1 GCA_014378955.1 Clostridia bacterium | reverse complement strand
AAAATGGCGCTATCGCATCTTGCAAAGTCGTTAGAAGAACGCAAGGTGATTGAACGTGCAAAAGGATTGCTCATGGAACGACATCACTTTTCGGAGCATCATGCGCATCGACACATTCAAAAGCACAGCATGGATAGCGGTGCGAAATTGGTGGATATTGCAAAAGGTATATTAGAAACTGCAATAATTGACCCACAAAATGAGTAAAAGCAATACAAGTTTTAGCAAAGGAGCTAACGCTATGCACTACGTAATCATCGGCAATTCAGCAGCATCAGTTGCAGCCATAGAAGCAATACGCAAAATAGACCTTGTAGGTCACATCACCGTGATATCAGATGAACCATATCATACATATTCACGCCCCATGATTTCGCATTATTTAGAGGGCAAAACAACAAAAGAACGCATGGTATTTCGAGCGATGGACTTTTATGAGCGATATCAAGTACAAGCCATGCTTGGCGTAAAGGCAGTTGAAATCACAAAAAGCACTGTCATTTTAGAGGATGGTCGTGAAGTTTCATATGATAAGTTGCTTTTAGCAACTGGCAGTGTGCCATTTATACCACCTATTAAAGGACTCAATCAACAGGACAATGTATTTACCTTTACAAAATTTGACGATGCGCGTGCACTTGAGCAAGCTGTTTTGCCAAATGCTAAGGTGGTCGTTGTCGGTGCTGGTCTAATAGGCTTAAAGGCTGCCGAAGGGCTTGTGCGATTTACAAACGATATTACCGTAGTGGAATTGTCTGACCGCATTCTCGCAAGTATTCTAGATGCAAAATCCGCAAGCATGGTGCAAAACCATTTAACGCAAAAAGGTTTGAAAATTCACGTGCAAAATGCAGTAAAAGAAGTGAGCGGTGACGGCAAGGTGCAAAAGGTAATTTTGCAGGATGGGCAAGAAATAGCTTGTGATATACTCATCATAGCGATTGGTGTGCGACCGAATGTTGCACTCGCAAACACTGTAGGCATCAAGGTTAATAGAGGGATTGCGGTGAATGAATGGCTACAGACAAGCATAGAAAATATATATGCCGCTGGTGATTGCACCGAAATCATAGATGTATCAGATGGCGTGCAAAAAGTGTTGGCACTGTGGCCAAATGCGATGCAACAGGGTGAAATTGCAGGCACAAATATAGCAGGTGGACAAGCATCCTTCCACGGTGGCTTCCCAATGAATGCGATTAGCTTTTTCGGCATGCGTATTGTCACAGCAGGTGTAATTAATCCAAATGATACAACCCATGAAGTTATCTATGACACACATGAAACGAATTTCAAGAAAATCGTGTTGCTAGATGATTGCTTGGTTGGATATATATTAATCAACGATATAAAACGAGCAAGCTTTTTCAATACACTCATTCGAGATAAAGTGAAAATCTCTTCCTTGACGGAAAAGATAATATAATGCAAAAAAGACTAACGAAAAAAATCGCTAGTCTTTTTTATATGCATAAATATTAAGGGTAGGTATTTAGAAATTATCGGTACTTCAAGAATAAAACCGTTAAAACGGTTGAAATAACCGTCAAAATCACAGCAAATACTAAAGCTGCTGGGATTACTTTATTTTCCTCACCCATTTTATCAATAGCTGCTGCTGCATTTTGTAACTTAGCAGGGGAGATAACACTTGCTAAACCACCGCCAAATGCCAAGCCAGCGACGATAATAATGACACCTGTGTCACCAAAGTTTAGCTTTGTCGCAGTTTCTCTCGCATACGCTGCAAACATCCCAATGGTGGATGCCTCGCTCCCTGTGATAAAGCCACCAAACAACCCGATAAAGCCAATAATCACCCCATAAGCATGACCAAAAGCATTTGCTGATGAATTTGCTAAAACGCTAATCATATTGAGTGGTGACCCTTTAAAGGTAGAACCAATGTGATAGCCTGATTTATTCATAACTTCACCGATTGCAAAAAAGATCGCTGCAGAATAAACTGGTCTTGGCGCTCTTTTCCAAAAGGTGGAAAGTGTATCCTTGATTTGTGCTTTAGTAGGTCTAAGAAATGGTATAGAGAGCAATACGCTAATGAAAATCCATGTGTACGCATTCCAAAGTGCACGTGTATTGATGCCCTTGCCATCGGCTGAAATGCCCATAATTGGCAATAACATCGTTTTATATAAAAACTCAAATGAAGGCTTATAAACATTCACACAAACGATTAAGAAAATTAAAATTGCCCAAGGTGAAAAAGCTTTCCAAAGTGGATATTGCTTTGCGAATTTTAATTCGTCAGCGGTTAAAATACTATTGTCAATAATCTTTTTACCAGTAACCTTCAAGTAAAGCGCCATCACAATAATAACACCGATGCCGCAAAATATGCCCGTTAGAACAACGAGGTTGTTTTGCATATTGGTGTAATGTCCAATGATGCCTATGACAGCACCTGTGATGATGCAAGGCAACCAACCCTTTTTAATACCCTCCCATTTCCCAACAATCCAAAGCATACAAAAGCCGATGGCGGTTGATACAACAGGCAAAAATACAGCAAAAACTCGCCCGATTTGGCTCAAATCATTTTCCATTTTAAAGATACTTGCAAATACGACAATTGGAGCACCCAATAAAGCATATGTACATAAAGAATCATAACCAATAGCAGGCAGTGCAATTGACATATACGTACTGTAACCCATCGCAAGTAAAATAGGAGGCAAAACGGAAACAGGCGTTGCCCCAACAGAAACCATCAATGTGCCAAAACCAATGTTAATAAGCATAATTTGTACAGCCTTATTTTCACTTGCGATGGTTTTAATGAAGATAATGATGCGTTTCAAAGCACCTGTTTTTTCCATAAATGCCATCAAAAGTAATGACGAGGCTACTACCATTGAAACAGGAAAAGAAGCGATTAATCCTGCAACGGTGGAGCGTGCAACCACCTGCAAAGAGGTGTCAAATACAAAGTAAGCAAGTACCGCAGTAGCAAGCCACCCCCATGTGCCAGCGACATCAGCTGACTTTTTAAAAACTAACAACATCACAAAAATTACGATTATAGGGCATAAAGCTAAAAATACATTCATTTCTCTACCGTCCTTCCATTCTACATTTTGATAATTTTAACTAAAAATCGGGGACTCCTTTCCTGTTTTATTGTTGATTATAGCATTTTAAAGAGCTTAAAGCAAGTAAAATTTGCATCATTAGACTTTGCCGTGCATGAAAACACCTCAACCCAAAGTGGTTAAGGTGACATAATACTAATTCCAATTTAAAATGTTGTAAACGTTTTT
>JACMMQ010000076.1 GCA_014378955.1 Clostridia bacterium | reverse complement strand
CTTAATACTAATCTTAGATTAAAACATAACCAGCGGAGGGAGGCAAAACGCGAGTAAGCGTTTTGAAACACCGACCGACAGATGGTTATGATTTTAATCAAGATTAGTATAAAGAGTATTTTTCTTTGTTACTTTCTTTTTACGATAGAAAAAGAAAGTAAGGTTTTACCTAAAACAACAGGACGGTATGCATATTAAAACTATGCGTACCGTCCTTATTGATATTACATTCAATTTCTATTTCAACGCCCCAAACCGATTAAACGGCCACATGACCCATCTTGCCTTTGCTTGAATGGCACTTGCAGGGATGTAAGGCTCTTTCCAAAAGCGTGCATCATGAGAATTACTACGATTATCGCCAAAGAACAGATAGTGTCCAGCTGGCACCTTGAAGTTTTTTTGTGCACCTATTTGATTGTTCACAACATATGGTTCGTCACGCTTTTCACCATTGATATACACGGAGCCGTCCGTTTTCACCTCTACGGTGTCATTTGGTAAGCCTATGCAACGCTTAATCAACAGCTTATTAAGCTCTTTTGAATCAAATACAATGATATCGCCACGCTTGATAGACGTTTCCATGTTGTAAATTTTCGTTACGAGCAAACGGTCGTTTAAGTTGATGGTTGGAAGCATGGAACCCGTTGGGACTTCTACCATGAAAAATACAAAAAATCGCAACAACATGACTACTGCAAAAGCGATTACGATCGGTACAATCCATTCATTAAATAAATATTTTAGCTTTTCTGACAAATGTAAGCCCTTCTCTCTCTTTTACTATTGTTTTATTTTAACGCTGATACGATGCCCTGTCAATATAAACCAACCGTCTAGACAAAATGTTTACTAATCGTTTACATTTGTCACCATTCATTCTTTAACTTTCTTCCTTGTTTTATGCGTGTATCAGCATCAAAAACAAGTTCATTATTTCAAGAACTTTTTAACCGCCTTACCGTTAATATAATCACATTCCTTGCCTTGAAAGGTATTCCACTCCACCATGAGTGCCTCGATGTTATCCCGAATGACCCACCAGCTTGTTTGCCAATTGACAAATAGGGTGTTGTGCTCAGGCGCACGTCCTACCAAGCGTCCAATGGCAATGTATGGCGATAAGTATTCCAAAAACACTACCACTCGCTCTACGTATTCTTTTAACGGTATAATATCAATCTCGCCGTCTAAATACATGTCCCCTAGCTTGGTGTCTCGCATGATGTATAGGGCGTGTAGCTTGACCTCGTCTACCTTGAGCACGGATAATATTTTTGCACACTCTACGCAATCCTCGATTGTATCCCACGGCAAATTCAAAATGACATGCGCCGCTGTGTAAAAACCATAGCTTCTAATGCGGATCACTGCATCAATAAATTCCGCTAACGAGTGTCCACGCTCAATTATCTTGAGTGTCCGCCAGTTGGGGGATTGCAAGCCAATCTCTATGTAAATATCAATGCCATATTGCAGGCGAATTTTCTTTAAAATTTCAAGATACGCATCATTGACGCAATCAGGGCGTGTAGAAATGCTGATTGCCACGATGTTTGGCATGCATGCCTGATGCATATACTGCTCAAAATCGCTCAGTGGCAAATAGGTGTTACAAAAGTTTTGGAAAAAGGCGATAAATTTTTTCGCCCCATAATGTCCCCCGATGTAGGCGGCATTTTCCTCAATTTGACTTTTCACACACATGTCCATTGAGAGCATCTCAAACCCTGTGCCCTCTTCTGCACAGTAGATGCACCCCTCCTTGCCTAATGGACCATCACGATTTGGGCAGGTGACAGGTATGGAAATAGGCAATTTATACACTTTTTCGCCATATCGGCTACGCAAGTAATCCGAATACGCATAATATCGCTTTTCCACGCTCTAGCCCCCAATCCCGTAGTGGGCGCTGCCCACGCCCGCCCCTTTTTGAAAAAAGGGGACAAAAACTTTAATAGGGTTTTCAATAAAGTTTTAATCAATTTTTTTCAAAAAATTGCGGGTTCAAAGGGCAGCGCCCTTTGGCGTCGTCCGCAGACGGCGAAATCCAAACCCTTAAAGAGTATTTTTCTTTGTTACTTTCTTTTTACGATAGAAAAAGAAAGTAAGGTTTTGCTTATAGTTCCGTTGTATTTATGCGTAATTAAAAAGCTTCGGGCGGATAAATCCGACCCCTACATGTGGTCTGTTGACATTTTTTTACTTATACAAAAAAAGACCACCCAATATGTCATGTCATTACAAACACCTATTGCATAAAGCAAAATGAAAACACATTTCGCCTTTGCCATTATATCATAAAGAATGGCACTTTGCAATTAGACTTTGTAATGAATGGACATTATTGTGCGGTCTAAACTTTAATATCTTTTGGATTAATCTCCGAATGTTACGCCGATTTTCTTAGCGGTTTGTACCAATTCGCCATCTGGATCTACGCATTTTTCTTGTCCGATAACATTTTCCAAGGTATCAAACGACATCTTGTTGCCCTTGAGTGTAACCATGTTGCCAAATTTGCCTTCCATGACCAGTTCAACTGCACGCACGCCATAGCGTGTGGATAAAATACGGTCAAAAGCTGAAGGAGAACCGCCACGCTGTAAATGCCCTAAAATGGTTGCACGGGATTCTAGTCCTACTAATTTTTCTAACTGATTTGCTACGACGTTTGCAACGCCCCCTAAACGAATAGGGTCTGGGCTGTTTTCAACCACTTGGTTGACAACCATTTCGCCCGTCAAGGATTTCGCACCCTCTGCTACAACGACGATACCAAATTCCTTGCCATTATCTTTTCTAGTCAAAAGTGCTTCCGCAACTTTGTTAATATCGTATGGTATTTCAGGGATTAAAATTGCATCTGCCCCACCAGCAACGCCAGCGTGTAATGCAATCCAGCCTGCATAACGACCCATTACCTCTAGGCACATAATTCTGTGATGTGACTCAGCTGTGGTGTGCAAGCGGTCTAGTGCCTCAGTTGCTACAGCAACTGCGGTATCAAAGCCAAAGGTAGTATCGGTAGACGCCAAGTCATTATCAATGGTTTTAGGAACGCCAACGATATTAACACCCTTGCGTGCATAATCACGCCCAGAGGTTAAGGTGCCGTCACCGCCAATGATAATCAAGGCATCAATGCCTGCATTTTTGAGGTTGTTCAGCCCTACATCAGAAACATCCTTTAATACCGTCTTGCCATCTTCGACAAAAGGATATAGAAAAAGGTTATCCTTGTTTGAACTATAAAGAATGGTACCACCACGTGGCAAAATACCCGAAATAGTATTTAAATCCAATTTGACAAAGTCACCTTTATAAAGACCTTTATAGCCTTCCTTCACGCCTACTACTTCTAACCCATACTTCATAATCGCTGTTCTAACGGCTGCACGAATGACTGCGTTTAATCCTGGGCAATCCCCACCGCCTGTCATAATAGCAATTCTTTTGATTATTTTATCCATTGTCAATCTCACACTCACTTTACATATTTATTGTATTTTATATCATAACCGATTTCTACCAATTTGTCCATAATTTTGAACCTTTTAGTGTCAAAAAAAGTGCATAATATCACTTGATAGTTTTTATACAATATGTTGGTTTCTGTCGATTTATCGTTTATGAGGAGGTTATCCCTTACTATTTAACCAGCTTTTGTACTGCTCATACCCATAAATTGTATTGATGACCTCTAGTAAGCCATTGGTTGAAATGCGTGAAGGTAGGTTGAGTTTGCGTAAAATCACCGCTCTTTTCAAACTACTTTGCTCTCCCCCCAACAAACCATCGGCGTATAAATCCGCTTTTGTCACCAATTGCGTCGGCGGTTTTGGGATGCTTTGCGCAATTGTACACCCTGCCTTACGCAATGCCTGTTCTAAAATATCAATGGTCATGCCTTCTACACCGAGAAGTCCCTCCTTGCCTGCAACCGCTTTTCGCCGTTCCTTGCCTAAAAGCGCTGGAATGTATGCATGTTTAATAGCATGCGCCATTTCGGGCGGCATTATACTCTTGATATAATTGCGAATTTTAAAGCCAGCCTGGTCAGAGTCTGTTAAAATAACCACCCCTGTGCTTTTTGCGAACTGCAACACCATTTGCCGCTTAGAAGGGTTTTTGAATATATCAAAGCCATCGGTGGTAATCACAACACCGTCCATCACCTGCTTGAGCTTCGCCTTGTCATACGTACCTTCTACAATTACAGCCTCTTGAATTTTCAGCATCCCTATTATCCTCTCGATTATTGGTTGAACGTTATTTTTATGCCATCACTTTTTGCAATAATCGTACCATTTTGGTCGGTGCGATATATCTTTATTTGCATTGCAAGCAGTCTATTGATAATTTCCTTTGTAGGGTGCCCAAATTCGTTGCCCTTGCCCACTGAAATCACCGCAAACTTGGGTGCTACTGCATTTAACAACGCTTGCATTGTACTGCTACCACTGCCATGATGCCCTATTTTTAGCACATCCGCTTTTAAATCCAGTTTGAGCTTGAGCATTTCGCTTTCCGAAATTGCTTCAGCATCTCCCATAAATAAAAAAGTGCTGTTGCCGTGCGTAAGCTGTACGACTGCGGAGTAATTATTCACATCGCTGTATTGAACACTATTTGGCGCAAGAATCTCTAGCGAATCATACCCGAAATCAAGTGTGGTATTGCCCTTTGCGTTGTGAATCGTCAGCCCCTTCGTTTTTGCCGCTTCTAACACTGCCGTATAGGTTTTTGTATTGGCTGAAACCTTTGGCATGTAAAATTGTCCTATCTCAAACGAATTGATGATGCTATCCATTCCGCCAATATGGTCCTCGTGCGGATGGGTGCCTATCAAGATATCGATTTTTTGTACCCCTTGTTTTTTCAAATATGCAAGCACTGTTTGTGCATCCGCATGATTGCCAGCATCAATGAGCATGGTCTTGCCTGCATCCGATTGCACCAAAATACAATCCGCCTGCCCCACATCTATATAATGCACCTGCATAAGCGGTGTGGCAATGCGTACGGTGCTTTGCAAGCCGTCCCACTGCACGGTTGCCCCCACGCTTTGTGCGATAAACCGCACGGGTACCATTGTACGTCCTTGTATAATTTGAGCGGGCACTTCTAATGTGATGGGCTGTCCATTCACAGTCGCATGCACGTTGTCAATTTGCAACGTAATGTGCTGTTTATTTTGCGTACCTGTTACCGTTTGCGTGCTTTCATCCCATGTGACCGCAATGCCCAACGCCTCAAATATTGGACGCAGTGGCACCATCGTTCTGCCCTCAACAATTGTGGGTGGCACATCAAAATGCACAGGCTCACCATTCAAGGTCACTACGATACCATTGGAGGCGAAGGTCACGAAACCCATGGTGGTCGTACAAAGGAGCAGTACAATCAACAACAGCACTTTATATTTCATTTGCACAAAACCTCATTTATTACAAATTAGCATATCACGGTCGTCAACTTAAGAAAAATTACATGCATATTTATCGTAGGGGCGGGCTTTATGTCCGCCCGAATTTAGTGCATTTGGGCAGACACAAGGCCTGCCCCTACGAAAAACGCTGCTTAAGTTGACGAAAGTGATTAGCATACACACATATAGGGGCAAGTATTGCCCCTATAAAAATAACAAGGGGGCAGTAATTGCCCCCAATATTGATGCTATTTTGTTGTGATATGAACCAATCGACTGTCGCCATCCCATTTGACATCCGCACCGAATGCTTCACTCATAAAGCGCAATGGCACCATCGTGCTACCACTCAATACAACCGCTGGCATATCTAATTTTACCGTTTGTCCATTTATGTTGGCTACATCATCCAATATTTTTAAGATGACCTTTGTGTCGCCCTTTACTGCCGTCACCGTTTGCGTCTTTTCGTCCCAATTCACTTGCGCGCCCAACTTTTCTGAAACAGCTCTCAAAGGTACTAGCACCCTGCCATTCATCATCAAGGGTTGCACGTCAAATGACACGGCATCCCCATTGACATATACTTCGATAGGCCGTTCTGATGCTTCTGGCTCCTCGTCATTGAAACGATCGTTTCCAGACATCAGCTTTGAAAAGTCAAAGGAATTTTTTTCTGTTAACACCGGCATTTCTATCTTGACGGGTTGATTGATGTTTTTATTTTCTACATTATATTTTGCGGTAATGTCAAAAACAACTTTGTCACTGTCGTTTGTTTTTTTTGTTTCGCCAGTGATTTTACCCATCGCTTGTTGAATGGCTTCCATATCAATATGCACATCAAACACGCCATCCTGATGGACGATAAAGCCAAGGCTGTCGGTGTAAAAATTGATTACAAAGCCCTTGTCGCCAACCAATTTCACGCCCGCAAATGCTTTCATGATTGCATTAATTTGTGGTTCAATCAAGGGTTGTGCTAGCTTAAATTGCGCAAAGCCAACCTTTACCTGCTCCTTCATGTCTTTAAATGTATTGGATGGCATGGTGGAAGAGGTACTGCCTATGATTTCTAAATAGGAAAGAACATATTCCTCCAACATCGCCAATGCTTCTGGATCTTTTGAAATATCAATCAAAAGCTTACTTATCAATGTTTTAAGTGTAGCATCATCCAATTTCATTTGGTATGTTGAAAGCTTTTTGCCCGCTATCACCTTGCTCCCTGAGTTGGTAATTGCGGCAAAGCCTGGGTTAAACTTCGTTAAGTACTTTTTAGAAAATTCCTCTAGCTTTTTCGTACGAACAGGATCGTTAAAGAATTTAACCGCTTCAAATATTTGCTTGCTATCTTGTGCTTGCTCTTTTGAAAGCTTGGTAAAATCAATGGTGAAATAATCCTTATAGTCCTTTGTTTCATACATCATCATGGCGGATAAATAGCGAGGCATTTTAATGATTTCTTTGAATTCGCCTGTGCTACTGTTCATATCTACCCAAACACCAAACTTTGTAGATATATCTGCGATCTCTACTACCGCATCAACTTGTGCTTTAACAATAGACTTGTCTTCACTCGCATTTTGCTTGGTATTTATTTGGAAATTGATGCCTTTGAATAATGCGGACATCATACCAGCATTGTCAAAATTGTTATACTTTGATTTTGGCGCATTATTCGTAACATTCACATCAAGCGAGAAATTCGCCTGTTGCTCAACCGATGTGGCTTTCGCCGTATTGTTCATCGCCTTGAATAAATCCATTTCATCCTGCGTGCAGCCTGCCAAAAGCGTTGTAAGTAGTGCAAATACTAGTAAAGCTGTTAAAATGCGTACTGTCTTTTTTTTCATGTTATTTCCTCCTAAATTTTATGTATACTAACTCAAACTTCGCAGTTAAATAAACGCTTAAAACCCTTGATACATCAAACTCTTCATCTATTTCAGTACGTGTTAAGATGCCTTTTTGTGCAGGAATCCTCCTTTG
>JACMMQ010000075.1 GCA_014378955.1 Clostridia bacterium | reverse complement strand
CCTAAGCCAACCGCAAAAGCGGTGTTATAGCCATTCGTCCTTATATTATAACACAAAATAGCGTGTTTGTAATCAATAATTTCAATTTTTTTCTAAATTGCCCATACTTTTTGGTCAAAACGTGGTACAATAATAGAAATATGATTGATTTTACGCTTAGATCGGAGTGAAAACCCTATGCCTTTGGATGGAATTGTTGTCCATGCTTTGTGTCACGAATTAAATGACCGCTTAAAAGACGGTAAAATAGAAAAGGTGTATCAGCCTGAAAAAGACGAGGTTTGTTTACTTGTACGCTGCCAAGGGAAAAGTGAGCGGCTGCTGTTGTCCGCCAGTGCGAATTATCCACGGGTACACATCACCGATGTCAACAAGGAAAATCCCATGTCACCGCCTATGTTTTGTATGCTTTTGCGTAAGCATTTGGTGGGGGGCAGAATATTGAGGTTTGAGCAGCCAGAGTTTGAGCGCATCTTAAACATCGAAATAGAAGCGTACAACGAAATGGGCGACTTGACCACCAAGCGGTTAATTGCTGAAATGATGGGACGACATAGCAACGTTATGTTGGTGGATAGCGACAATAAAATATTAGACAGCCTCAAGCATATCGATTTATCCATGAGCAGTGTGCGACAGGTATTGCCTGGTCTTTTTTACCAAACGCCACCTTCGCAGGGTAAGCAAAATCCCTTACTTGCAACGCACGACAGTATCTTGCAAGACGTACACACCCTTGCAGAGGGGGTCAAGCTGGACCAATGGCTATTCAAGAGTTACACGGGCATCAGTCCATTGGTTGCACGTGAGGTTTGCTTACAAACATTTCAAACCACCGATATGTTTTTAGGAGAGCTAAGCGCACAGCAAATAAATCATTGGGCTGAAACGGTTGTCTTGCTATTCAAACAATTTGACAATAATCAATTTGCACCCCATTTATTAGTGGATGACACAATCGGCAAGGTGACGGATTTTTCTGTCATTCCCATTACGCAATACCCTGCCTTGACCATGCACCCAAACGATAGCATCAGTACGATATTAGATGCGTTTTACATTTCCAAGGACAAGCAAGAGCGTGTGTCACAACGGTCTGGAGACAGTGCAAAATTGGTGAATAATTTACTCGAGAGATGTCGAAAAAAGCTCGGTTTACAGCAAACCAAGCTAGCGGAGACAGAAAACCGTGACCAGTTTAAGCTCATGGGCGATTTAATCACCGCCAATCTATACCGCATTCACGAGGGCATGGATAAAATCGTGGTGGAAAATTACTATGACGAGCATTTAGCACCCATTGAAATAAAGCTCAATGTGAACCTTGCCCCATCCAAAAATGCACAAAAATATTTCAACGAATATACCAAAGCCAAAACCGCCTCAAAAATGGTGCAGGAGCAAATGGCAATCAACTTGCACGATATTGAATATTTAGAAACGGTGCAAGAAGCGTTGAGCCGTGCGGACAATGAACAAGCACTCAATGAAATACGGCTAGAGCTTTATGAGCAGGGCTACATTCACCACATGAAAAAAGGCAAGGGGAAAAAGGGCAATAAAAAAGCGCCGCTTTCTGAACCTATGCGATTCGTAAGTAGCGACGGCTTTACCATTTATGTGGGCAAAAACAATGTGCAAAATGACCAGTTGACGCTTAAAACGGCACATTCCACTGATATTTGGATGCATACCAAAACCATTCCAGGCTCACATACGATTATTATGACAGAGGGCAGGAAAGACATTCCTGACACTACCCTCACCCAAGCGGCAACGCTGGCGGCTTTTTTCAGCAAGGGCAAGCTGTCTGCCAATGTCGCTGTGGATTACACAAACGTCAAGCATGTCAAAAAACCCTCTGGTGCAAAGCCAGGCATGGTCATCTATACAGACTATAAAACCATATATGTCACACCTGATGAAGCACTTGTAAATGAACTAAAACAGAAAAAGTGAGGCGG
>JACMMQ010000074.1 GCA_014378955.1 Clostridia bacterium | reverse complement strand
GACCAAAAAGTATGGGCAATTTAGAAAAAAATTGAAATTATTGATTACAAACACGCTATTTTGTGTTATAATATAAGGACGAATGGCTATAACACCGCTTTTGCGGTTGGCTTAGGAGAGAAAACCATGATTAAAAGCATGACTGGCTTTGGGCGAGGGGAACACCTTGCATTTCAAAAGAATGTATCGATCGAAATAAAATCCGTCAACCATCGCTATTTTGACTTTTCCTTACGTGCTTCTCGTATATACGGTTATTTGGAAGACCGTGTAAAAGAGTACATAAAGCAAACCATTTCTCGTGGCAAGGTGGACGTACATTTGTCCGTTGAAAGCATTGATGATGAAGTGGCTTATGTGCAAGTGAATGAAGCGTTGGCGGCAGGGTATGTCGAGGCAATGCGTACACTTTCCGAGCGGTTTGGCTTGCGTGATGACGTGACGGTTTCTACACTCACACGTTTTCCGGATGTTTTAACAGTGGAAAAGAAGGAAGACAACGAGGACGAATTGTGGCAAGCGGTCAAGGGTGCCTTAGACCTTGCTATTTTAGACTTTTTAGCGTATAGACAGCGTGAAGGCTTGCGATTGCAAGCGGATTTTACAGAACGTGTCACCTACATGGAAGGCATAGTAAGTGAAATTCAAGTGTATGCGCCACAATTGGTGGATGAGTACCGTGTGAAAATTGACAACCGTATCCGAGATTTACTGCAAAATGTGTCGGTGGATGAAAACCGTTTACTCACAGAGGTTGCTATTTTCGCTGATAAGGTGAATGTCACGGAGGAAATTGTACGGCTGAAAAGTCACTTTGTAGAATTTCGTTCATTGCTAGACCAACCACAGCCAGTGGGCAGAAAAATAGATTTTTTAATACAAGAAATGAACCGAGAGGTCAATACCATAGGGTCAAAATCAAGCGATTTAAGCATTACCAAGCTCGTTGTGGAGCTTAAATCGGAAATGGAAAAAATGCGTGAGCAAATTCAAAATATCGAATAGGAGAATTTACGAATGAAACTTATTAACATTGGTTTTGGCAACATGGTATCCGCAAACCGCTTGGTAGCAATTGTTAGCCCAGAATCAGCACCCATCAAGCGTATTATTCAAGAGGCTCGTGACCGTGGAATGCTTATCGATGCGACGTATGGCAGAAGAACAAGAGCGGTTATTATTACAGACAGTGACCATGTGGTATTGTCCGCTGTGCAGCCAGAAACTGTTGCACATCGTTTAGATACAAAGGATAATTCAGCGGTAGAGGATGGAGAAACGGAAGATGAAGCGTAGAGGTGTTTTGTTAATCGTATCAGGTCCTTCTGGTGCAGGCAAGGGGACATTGGTGCGTGCGTATGTGGATAGCCGTGAGGACGTCTATTTATCAGTATCTGCTACCACACGTAGCCCACGTGCTGGAGAAGTGGACGGCACAAGCTACCATTTCACATCGTATGAGCAGTTTATGGACATGGTGAACGAAGGACAATTACTAGAATGGGCGGAATATTGCGGCAACTGCTACGGGACACCGAAAGCCGCAATCGAACAGATGCTTGCCGAAGGCAAGGACGTCATTTTAGAAATTGACGTGCAAGGGGCGATGAAAATCCGCTCGAAAATGCCAGAGGGCGTTTTTATTTTTGTACTACCCCCCAGCATGGAGGTGCTCAAGCAACGGCTGATTGGGCGTGAAAGTGAATCAAACACCTCTGTCATTGCACGACTCAAACGTGCACAAACGGAGTTTTTGCTCATTGACAAGTATAATTATGTATTGGTCAATGACACAATAGAGCAAGCAATCAGTGATTTGGATGGGATTTTAAGGGCGGAAAAGTGCCGTATTGAGCGTAACAAAAATATAATTCAAGAGGTGTGTGGAGATGTTATATCCTTCAATTAATAAGTTGATGAAAAAGGTAGACAGCCGTTATACATTGGTTGTCATGACTGCAAAAAGAGCAAGACAGTTAGCGGCAGGCGAGGAACAACTGGTAAGGGATTATTCCGAGAAATACGTTTCAATCGCAGTCAAGGAAATCAATGAGGGTAAAATCACCTATCATAAAAACGACCCTAATCAAATGAACTAATTTCGGAGGTACGGTGTATGCTCAAGGGAAAATGTATTGTTGTTGGTGTGTGCGGTGGCATTGCAGCGTATAAAGCATGTGAAGCTGTCAGCTGCTTGAAAAAGCTTGGGGCAGAGGTTTATGTTATCATGACAAAATCTGCGCTCGAATTCGTACGCCCATTAACACTGCAAACCCTTTCGCAAAATATCGTGGTCACGGACATGTTTGAACCGTTTCAAAAGTGGGAAGTAGAGCACATTGCATTGGCGAAAAAGGCGCATTGCTTTTTAATCGTGCCTGCCACGGCAAACATCATCGGTAAAATGGCACATGGCATTGCCGATGATATGCTTTCTACCACCGTGATGGCGACCAAAAGTCCTGTCATAGTAGCCCCTGCGATGAATACCAGCATGTATGAAAATGCAGTGGTGCAGGAAAATATCAAAAAGCTTGAAGCACTTGGAATTTTATTTGTTGAACCAACATGTGGACGTTTGGCATGTGGTGATGTAGGCAAGGGACATTTGGCGTCCGTTGAAGATATTGTGGAAGTGGTGGTGCAAACCGTTGCCTATCCACAGGATTTAAAAGGACAAACAGTTTTGGTCACAGCAGGACCTACCCGTGAATCGCTTGACCCCGTGCGGTTTTTAACCAATCACGCATCAGGTAAAATGGGCATAGCGTTTGCCAATGCCGCTAAAAGGCGGGGGGCACATGTGATTTTAGTGAGCGTACCCATGGCACAAATTATAGGGGTACAGCATGTATTTGTACAAACCGCACAGCAAATGTATGATGCAGTGCTTGCACATTTTGAAGCATCCGATATCGTGGTGAAAGCGGCGGCAGTGGGCGATTATCGCTTTGAAACGATGCATGCACAAAAATTGAAAAAGAGTGATGGGACATTGACACTCAACATGGTCAAAAACCCAGATATTTTAAAAGCGTTAGGTGCGCAAAAAACGCACCAAAAGCTTGTGGGTTTTTCGATGGAAACAGAGCATTTAGAGCAGTTTGCACAGGCAAAGCTTACCGATAAAAATGTAGACCTTATGGTCGCAAACGATGTGACACAAGAGGGTGCAGGCTTTGGCGTGGACACCAATGTGGTGAAGTTGTTTTATAAAAATGGCATAAGTGAAGCATTGCCACTCATGACAAAAGACGAGGTTGCACACGAGGTGCTCAATCGTATCTTAACAATTACATAGATAAATTTGCCCACCCTTGGTGGGCTTTCCAATATACACAATAAGAGGTGAGTTTTAATGAAAGAAATAGCACAGGTGGTGGTCAATCATCCATCGTACATGGTGGATAAAATCTTTCATTATGCGGTGCCAGAACCAATGAAACCACTTTTAGACATCGGTATGCGTGTCATTGTACCGTTTGGGCAGGGCAACCACACCGCTGAAGCGTATGTTTTAGGCTTCCAACAAAGCACAGAATTTAAGCGGATCAAGGACATTGCAGAGGTCGTGGATAAAAAGCCACTGTTTGATGAAAACATGCTGGCACTCATTCAATGGATGCGCACGACCTATTTGACCACGTGGTATGAAGCGATACGCATCGTTTTACCGCCCGGCATCACGCTTAAAAAGCAGGAATATGTCAGCTGCTTGGTGCAAAAGCTACCAGCCGGTAAATGGAGCGAAGCGCAAGTCACAGTGTTTGATGCCATTCAACAAAATGGCGGACAAATCGCCTTGCTCTCACTGATGTTTACATTGCAATTAAAAACGCTTAGAACGACCATCAAAACGCTAGAAAAAAAGGGCATACTTGCACAAACCGTCGATTTTGTGACCACGGTCAAGGAAAAAACCGTCAATTTTGTATCGCTCACCATCACCATTGAGGAAGCAGTTGCCATGTGCCAAAAGCTTGAAGGAAAGGCGGCGGCACAAGTGCGCATGCTGGAAATTCTCATTGACAATGAAAGCGTGTCTGTGGCAGACTTGATATTATTTGCCGATACAGGGCATCAAACGTTACGCACACTGCTCAACAAGGGCTGGGTGAGCACCTCACCAAAAACAATCATGCGAGAGCCGTTTGAGCTGTCATCCTATACGCCCACAACACATTTTGACCCGACACAGGAACAAAAAGCTGTGCTAAAATTTTTGAATGAAAAGCTGCTACACCCCCCACAAACCGTGCTTTTGCGAGGTGTCACGGGGAGCGGTAAAACGGAAGTGTACCTGCAACTCATTGATCAAGTGCTAAGAAATGGTAAGCAAGCGATCGTGATGGTGCCAGAAATTTCGTTAACCCCACAAATGATTGGACGTTTTGTTGGACGGTTTGGCGAGCGTGTCGCCGTGGTACACAGTGGCTTATCATTAGGGGAGCGGTTTGACCAGTGGCAGAAAATTCGCCAAGGGGTTGTATCGGTAGCGATTGGCGCACGGTCAGCGGTGTTTGCACCGTTTGATCAATTGGGGCTACTCATATTAGATGAGGAGCATGAATATTCATATAAATCGGAAAATTCACCACGCTACCACGCCCGTGAGGTCGCAGAGTTTCGTGCCAAGCAGTGCGGCGGCATGGTGCTTTTAAGCTCCGCCACCCCTTCGGTGGACAGCTATGTCAAGGCGAAAAATGGTCGGTATAGCTTGATTGAAATGACCAAGCGGTACAATGATAATGCGCTACCAACGGTAGAAATCGTGGATATGCGTGCTGAAATCGCCAACGGCAACAAGTCCATTTTTAGTGAGCCATTAAAGCAAGAAATTGCTTTGAACATAAAGAACAAGGAACAGGTTATATTATTCTTAAACAGACGCGGTTTTAGTGCGTTTATCACCTGTAGAAGCTGTGGCATTACACTGATGTGTCCGCACTGTCATATTGCGATGTCCTATCACAGTCGCCCCAACAAAATGATTTGTCATTATTGTGGGGTCAATCAAAAGGTACCAAAGCTTTGTCCCACGTGCGAAAGCACGCACATTCGCCATTTTGGGGTAGGCACAGAGCAGGTGGAGCAAGCACTAGGAGAGATATTCCCCACGGCCACGGTATTGCGTATGGACACCGACACAACAGGTGGCAAAATGTCGCACAAGCACATTTTGCAATGCTTTGAACAGGAACAAATTGATATTTTAATTGGCACACAAATGGTCTCAAAAGGTCTGGATTTTCCCAATGTGACGTTGGTGGGTGTCATGGCGGCAGACATGTCGTTGGGCGTGGATGATTACCGCGCGGATGAGCGCACCTTTCAGCTTTTGACACAGGTATGTGGCAGGGCAGGACGAGGCGATTTACATGGCAGAGCGGTGATACAAACCTACCAGCCAGAGCACGACGTGTTGGCATTGGCAAAGACACAGGACTACGTCGCTTTTTACCAAAAGGAAATACACCTGCGTAAAATGCTTTACTATCCGCCCTATTGCCACTTGGTGGTGCTAATTGTCAGCGGTAGGGACGAAGAGGTAGTGCGAGAAACCATTGTAGAAACGGGGCTAATGATCAAGCAACAGGTCTTTTTTCAGAAAAATGAAAAGTTCCCAGTGCTGTATTTAGGACCATTGCCTGCACCAGTTGCAAAAATAAAAAATCAATTACGCTTTCGCTTAATGATAAAATGCAATGCAACAGCGGAAATTCGAGAAAATCTACATACGGTTTTGGTTGAAATGCGAAAAAAGGTGCAAAATAAAG
>JACMMQ010000073.1 GCA_014378955.1 Clostridia bacterium | reverse complement strand
CCCGCAATTTTTTGTAAAAAATTGATTAAAACTTTGTTATAAAAACCCCTACTAAAGTTTTTGTCCCCTTTTTTCAAAAAGGGGCGGGTGTGGGCAGCGCCCACGGTCTATCCACAATATCTATGCGAGGTGAAATAATGGCGAAGTGTATTATGATTCAGGGGACGGCGTCTTCGGTGGGAAAAAGTTTGCTGGTGGCGGCGTTGTGTCGCATTTTTAAGCAGGACGGTTATTCCGTGGCACCGTTTAAATCGCAAAATATGGCACTCAATTCATACATCACCGCTGATGGGCATGAAATGGGTCGGGCGCAGGTGGTACAGGCGGAGGCGGCAGGCATCCTTCCCTCTGTACTGATGAACCCAGTGCTTTTGAAGCCCACGACCGACAAAAAGGCGCAGGTGATTGTGAATGGCAAGGTGCTTTCGAATATGTCAGCGGTCAGGTACCACGATTACAAGCCACAGCTGGCGACACTTGTCAAGCAGTCGTACGAACAGCTTGGCGCTATGCATGACATTATCGTGATCGAGGGAGCAGGCAGTCCTGCTGAAATCAATTTACGGGACAAGGACATTGTCAACATGGGGTTGGCAGAAATGGTCGATGCGCCTGTGCTGTTGGTGGGCGACATTGACAAGGGCGGTGTTTTTGCCGCACTTGCAGGCACGATGCTACTGCTGACCGATGCGGAAAAGGCACGTGTCAAGGGCGTAATTATCAATAAATTCCGTGGCGATATAAGCATTTTAGAACCAGGACTTGACATGCTCACAGACATTATACACCGTCCTGTGGTGGGGGTTGTGCCGTACACCAAGCTACAAATTGAGGACGAGGACAGCGTGACCGAGCGGTTTAAAAATACCGTCAATAAAAATGCAGAGATAGACATTGCGGTCATTCGACTGCCACACATTTCGAATTTCACCGATTTTAATGCACTGGAAAATGCGCCAACGGTGGGGCTTCGCTATGTATCTGACGTGTCAACGCTTGGAAATCCAGACTGCATCATCATTCCGGGTAGTAAAAACACCATCGAAGATTTATTGGCAATTCAAAATAACGGCATAGCGGCGCAAATAGTGGCATTGTCGCAAAAGGGCGTACCGATTTGCGGTATTTGCGGTGGCTATCAGATGTTGGGGCAACGCATAGACGACCCCTACCACACCGAGGGCGACAGAGAAACCATTGAAGGACTTGGGCTGTTGGCGTGTAATACGGTACTCGAGCAGCAAAAGGTGACCACACAAAGTGAAGCTACATGCCAAAACGGCACAGGGCTGTTTGAGAATCTAGCAGGCATCCGTGTTTCAGGGTATGAAATCCACATGGGTCGCACCACCTTTGACAGGCAAAAGGGGTTTGAAGTGCCGTTTGGCTTTGCCAATTTAGACGGCACTGTATTTGGCAGTTATTTGCACGGCATTTTTGATAATGCAGAATTTTCACAGGCGTTTATAAACCATTTGCGAGCAATTAAGGGCTTACCACCCATGGTAGAGGCGGTACAAAGCTACCGTGCGTTTAAGGAACAGCAGTATGATTTATTGGCGAGTGTGGTACGCGCACATTTGGACATGCCGTATGTGTATAAAATATTAAATGGGGATGTTGTATGATAGATTTTTTAATCGCCTATTTGCTAGATTTGTGCATAGGCGACCCACATTATATGCCGCACCCCGTCCGCTTTATCGGGCAATATGTCCGCTTTTTTGACAGAAAGGTCAAGCACCGTACCGTGGCAAATGGCGTATGGCTGATGCTTTCCACTGTGTGCTTGACCGCAGGGACGATTGGGCTAATCTTGTGGGATGCGAAAATGATGCACCCTCTTTTTTACCATGTGCTGAATATTTACTTTATTTACACAGCACTTGCGACAAGGTGCTTGTCCGTTGAGGCGAAAAAGGTGTACAACGAATTAGCGGATAACGATTTGGAAGGCGCTAGGGCACAAATTGCGATGTTGGTTGGGCGTGACACCACGAACTTGAATGTAGACGAGATTACATGTGCCACCGTAGAAACAGTGGCGGAAAATACCGTGGATGGCGTGGCTTCACCCATGTTTTATGCGCTATTGGGCGGATTGTTCGGCATTGCCGCACCGCTTGCGTATGCGTTCAAGGCAGTTTCGACCTTGGACTCCATGGTGGGCTATAAAAATGAAAAATACCTGCATCTAGGGAAATGCTCAGCATTAACCGATGATGTTTTAAATTATATACCAGCACGCATTACAGCAGGCCTAATGGTGGTTGCAGCAGGGCTTACAGGGCTAAATGTGAGAAATTGCGTACGCATTTTATGCCGTGACCGTCGCAATCATAAAAGTCCCAACTGTGCTTACCCCGAAGCGGCAATTGCAGGGGCTTTGGGCGTGCAATTGGGCGGTGATCATGTGTATTTTGGTGAGGTGGTACAAAAGCCCACCATTGGCGATGCGACCCGAGCCATTAGCCCTGCGGACATTATCCGCACCAATCGGGTGATGTTTGTGACGTCATTTTTAATCGTGATTATTGGAACAGGAGCGTGGTATTTTGTCACAACAGCATGGCGGTAACCTTTATAATGCATCACAAGCACTGCAAATACCGATGGCGGCGCTATTAGATTTCAGTGCAAATCTCAATCCGTTGGGCATGCCTGATGCGCTACAAGACATTTATAAAAATGGCATCCATACGCTTTTGCATTACCCAGACCCCGATTACACCGTGTTGCGTGCGCAATTGTCGCAGTACGCTGGTGTGCCTGTGCCGTGCGTGCTAGAGGGCAACGGTGCAACCGAAAGCATTTTTTTGTTGTTTGAAGTGCTTAAGCCCAAAAGGGTGCTCATGCCTGTGCCCACCTTTTCAGAATATGGACAGGCGATTGAACGAGTAGGCGGTGTAGTCGTACCTTTTGTTTTGTGCGAAGAGGACAGCTTTCAAGTGCCTTTTGAACAGCTCAAGCCATTGCTTCACACCGTCGATTGTGTGATGCTGTGCAACCCCAACAACCCAACGTCACAGCTATTGGACAAGCAAGCGTTGTTAAGCTTTATAGCGGATGCCAAAGCACTTGGCGTGCGTGTGGTGGTGGATGAAGCATTTATCGAACTGACCGAGCAAGGGGTAGGAAATTCAACTGCACCGTATTTATCACAGCACGACAACCTATACATCATCCGTGCGCTCACCAAAATATTCGCCATTCCAGGCGTGCGATTGGGCTATGTATTGGCGAAGGCTGATATAATAGAAAAAATGAAAGCAAGGAAAATGTGCTGGTCAGTCAATGGCTTGGCGGTGCTAACGGGGAATTATTTATCGCAATGTCAAGCGTTTTTAGCACAAACAAGGGCGTGCGTGACAACAGAAAAGAATTGGCTTTTTGAGCAAATCGGGCAAATTGCAGCGCTTAAACCGATTACACCTGCAACGAATTTTATATTGGTAAAAGTGATAAATGACAATTTAAACGTACAACAATTACATACCACAATGGCAAGACAGGGCATTTTGATACGAAACGCATCCAACTTTGACGGCTTGAATGAGCAGTTTTTCCGTGTAGCGGTGAGGCAACGGCATGAGAATTTAACGCTTTTGCAAACCTTAAAAAGGGTGCTTTTCTCACGCTAAAAAATCCCTTTACAACGGCGCTTAGAAGCAGTATAATAAAAACAAGACAAGCTATACTAATCTTAGATTAAAACATAACCAGCGGAGGGAGGCAAAACGCGAGTAAGCGTTTTGAAACACCGACCGACAGATGGTTATGATTTTAATCAAGATTCGTATTACTATTTATCAACCATACATAGGAGGGTGTGTCATGGGCTTTATATTTTTTCGTAAAACCAGTATCGTATTAGCGGTGGTGATGCTTTTGCAAATATTAGGTGTGAGCATGAGCTTTGCTTCGCAATTCGCCGATTTAGAGGGGCATTGGGCAAAAACGAATATTGAAGCGATGGTGGCACTCGGCCTTGTGAATGGTGTGGACGACACGACCTTTGCGCCAGACAGGCAAATTACCAGAGCGGAATTTGCGACACTTTTGGTGCGTACACTAGAACTGCAAGAACAAAACCCAAGCACCAATACATTCGCAGATGTAACGTCAGTGGATTGGTTTTTTAAGGCGGTTGAAACCGCCGTTGCTGCTAAGCTCGTTTCGGGCAAGGGCGATGGCTTGTTTATACCGCAGGGCAATATCACACGCCAGGAAATGGCTGTGATGATACAGCGTGCATTGGTATTGAAGGGCATAAACCTTGACGTGCAAAACACCGAGACTTATACCGATGAAGCGGATTTCGCACCGTGGGCAACAGAAGCGATCAATGTCGTTACCGTGCTTAAAATCATTACAGGCAATGGCGATGGCGCTTTTTCACCCAACAGCAACGCCACAAGGGCACAGGCGGTGGTCGTGCTACATCGCATATATTCTTTGATGGGTTTGTTGCTAAGGCCTGCAAATTAAGTATTGATAATATTAAAAGCTGTCTTCCTTTTAGCGGGAGGACAGCTTTGTTTTTGTATTAAACATGCCTATAATCATGTAGGGGACGGGTTATCCGTCCCGATAATTTATGATTAAAGGAAGATAAATGTGACGGGATGGGAAACCCATCCCCTACTACGTTGTACATTTTTGCCCGCTTATTCGTCTATTATCTCGATATTCTCAAGCATTCCCTTAAAGCCTGTGCGTAGGTTTTGTAAATATTCCTGCCGTAGCATCTGTTGCTCCTCTTTTTCTTCGGGCGTTAAGCCGAGTTCCTTTGATTTTTTCGCAAGCACGTTGATGCGCTCAATTTTTTCTTTGGATAGCATATAATAAGCTCCTTTGCATTTGTAAGTTATAGTATGCTCAGCATATCAAAAATAAAGCGATTTGTCAAAACTAAAAACTATCCAGCAAGCCCGATTTAGGCGTTAAGAACAATTCCATCCAATCAAGCGCAATCCAGTCATTTTCACCCGTTTTGGAGGTGTTTTTGATGGTGATGCGGTTTTGGCGGTTGACGTCACGCACATTGAAGCTGAGGGTGCGCCAATTGTTGAACTTTTGACCGCCCGGTGTACCGTGTTGTAACGGCACAGGACCATTGTGCACGACACGTCCATTGACGGTGATACGTGCGGAATAATCCTTGACAGGGACGTTGTAGTGATCATCCAGCACCGCACGGATAGCGAGCTTGCCACCCGAAATCATGTTCAAGAAGCGTGGCGGAAGGTTAAAGGTGTATTCGCCCACCGAGCCTGTGTATAGAATGTCTGCATTGCCGCTTGGGTTGCCATAGTTATTATAACCCACTAACTCCTTAAACAACGATATGGACGGTACGGCGGGAGGGTTGCTTAAAATAGGCCTGCGTGCAGAAATTTCTGATTGCTCTAAGGCATAAGGCTGGCTGTTCGCATCAAAAGGGTTACTTTGCCAGCTGTTTGGGGGGAAATAGCCCCCATATGGATAAAAGGGATACATATGTTTGCTCCTCTCTGTTTGTATAAAATATAGTATTTCCTACAAATATTATATGCTTGCACAAGCGGTTGCGTGAATACCTTGACGAGCGGTAATCATAGGGCATATAATAAAGAAAACAGCGTATTGGAGTGTCGATGATGCAACAAAAGATAGCGGTATTTAGCGATTCGCATGGCAATTGGCAGGACATGGTGCGCATTTTGCAAGCAGCACCAGAGATAAGGCGTGTGATTTTCTTGGGGGACGTATTGGACGACATTGAGACGGTGCAGGCGTATTTACCAAGCCTTGCGTTTGACGTAGTCAAGGGAAATTGTGATGGCTATGCACAAGAAAGCGTGGAAAAATGTGTGCAGGTCGGTCAGCACCGCCTGTTACTGACGCACGGACACACCTATCGGGTCAAGTCAGGACTACAATTGTTAGTCGCCAGAGGGCGAGCGGTTGAGGCGAATGCAATATTTTTCGGGCACACCCATTGTGCCACCGAGCAATATGAGCAGGGTATGCTGGTGGTAAATCCAGGGAGCATGAATAGCCACCAATATGCAGAGGTGACCGTGGATGGAGCGGATATGAGGGTGTGTTTGAAACGAATGGAGAAGGAATAAGCAGGCTGAAATTCAAAAAACATTAAAATATTGCACCAATGAATGTAGGGGAAGGGTTCCCCTTCCCGTTTGCAAATTTAAACGATGCATTTAACCATATTCGGGACGGGAAACCCGTCCCCTACGAAGAATGTGGTGGATATTAATACTAATTACAATTTAAAATCTTTATATGTTGTGTTT
>JACMMQ010000072.1 GCA_014378955.1 Clostridia bacterium | reverse complement strand
TCTGCCAAAATGTTCTATTTTCGGGCGGACATAAATCCAGCCCCTACGGTAGATGTGCCTATCATTTGACTTAATACTCATTCTAAGTTGTTGACATTTTATTTTTATCTCTAAACGTTACGACTTTTTTTGCTTTTCACATATTGCTTATAACCACCAGAAAGGTTAAAGGTGTCTTGAAAGCCTAAATTCAGCAAGACATTTTGTGCGGCATTGCCTGTGACACCTTTGTTGCAATACGTCACTATGGGCAAGGTATTGTCCAGTGTCTTTGCCTGCTCTCGTAACGCTTCAAGCGGCACATGCAAAGCCCCTTCGACATGACCTTTGTCAAAGTCCTTTTGACTACGTGCATCAATCACCAACGTATTTTCTAAATCGTTCGCATCTTTAAGCGGTCTACCACGATTGAGTGCATTGTCCAGTATCATGCCCGTATAGATTACGGGGTCTTTGGTCGTGGAAAACGGTGGCGCATAAGCCAAGTCCAAGTGGCTTAGGTCGGACGCAAGTGCGCCAAACGTGATAGCGGTTGCAAATACATCAATTCGCTTGTCAACCCCTGCATAGCCAACGATTTGCACGCCAAGCAATCGCCCTGTTTCTTTATCTGCTACTGCCTTGATCACCATTTCCTTGCCATGAAAATAGGGTGGCCTATCTGGTTTGATGTTGTGGCAAATTATTGTCTTATAGCCTAATTTTGTTGCCTCTTGCTCGGTCAAGCCTGTCTGTGCAACAGTCATGTCAAACACCTTGAAGATACTTGTTCCCAATATGCCTCTAAATGTCAAATTGCCCCCTGTGATTTGATCGCCTGCAATTCTGCCTGTTTTATTAGCAGTTGAGCCAAGCGGACGGTACAGTGGTTTGCCAGTAAGGACGGAATATTGCTCCGCACAGTCACCGCATGCATAAATATCTGCTATGTTGGTTTGCATTTTGGTATTGACTAAAATTGCCCCTGTCACACCAATCGCAACGCCTGTTTCTTTTGCAAGCGAAACATTTGGCGTCGCACCAATGGACATGATGACAAAATCAGTGTCAAGCACCTTGCCACTTTGCAAAACCACTTGGTTGACAAATGGCTCACCGTGCAATGCCACAACCGACTCACCTAGTGCCAGTGTAAACCCCTTTTTCTCAAGGTAATCCTGTGCATGCACCGCAACGTCAGCATCCAAAAATGGTGTCACCTGCGGCAAACGCTCAACAATGGTTACGTCTATGCCAAGCGTCTTTAAATTCTCCGCCATCTCAAGACCAATAAAGCCCGTGCCCACAATCACAGCACATTTGGGTTGATGGGTGGTGATGAATTGCTTGATTTGTTTTGCTTGCTGAATATTTCTTAAATAAAACACATTTTCACTTTTCGCACCAACAATATCGGGCACAATGGACTTTGCGCCAGTTGCAATCACCAGCTTGTCATAATGCTCATCCAATACGGCATGGGTCAATAGATTTTTAACACGCAAGCACTTATGCTCGCGATCAATGGAAAGCACCTCGTGCTGGGTCAAAACATCCACACGGTATTTCTTTTTAAAAAAGCTTGCATCCCTCGGGGTAAGCGCGTCTATATCCGCTATTTCTCCGCCTATATAATAGGGCGTGCCACATGCGGAATAGGAAATATCGCTGTCCATTTCGTATATTTTAATGGTTGCTTGCTCGTCGTTTCTTCTTGCCTTTGCCGCGGCAGACGTCCCTGCCGCAACGCCGCCGATGATAATAATGTTCATATTGTTTACGCTCCTTATTGTTTCGCGAAATATTTTTTCTTAAATCGTAAAGCTACATGCACAAGTGCAATCATCACAGGTACTTCAATCAGCGGACCAATCACCGCCGCAAATGCTTGGTCAGAGCATATGCCGAAGATCGCATCCGCTACCGCAATCGCCAACTCAAATTTGTTACTTGCCGCTGTAAATGCAAGCGA
This sequence comes from Clostridia bacterium, assembly GCA_014378955.1. Lineage (GTDB taxonomy): Bacteria > Bacillota > Clostridia > SK-Y3 > JACMMQ01 > JACMMQ01. The sequence goes on along the minus strand of JACMMQ010000072.1, from coordinate 2,729 downwards.
TACGGTTTGTTCATAGTTGATGCCACTTTTGTACGACATATAAAAGCTCACAAAAAACATGATGACAAAATAAATCAGTAATGGTACGGCAATCCTTAGCACGTCCATAGGCAAAGCAATCATGACATTTCCTTTAAGCACAAACATCATCACGATGGTGTAAAGCAATGCGATTAAAGCCAAGGGCGATATTTTAGGAATAAAGACATTTTCATACCACGCCTTGCCCTTTGCACGCACAAGTGTCAAACGTGTCAAATAGCCTGCAAGAAATGGAATGCCTAAATAAATCAGCACACTTTTTGCAACCGCCCCTATGGATATTTCTGCAGCCTGACCGCCCCACGAGAGGTGTAGGAGATTGGGCAGTAGTGTTACGAAAATATAGATATACACCGAGTAAAAAAGGATTTGGAAGATGGAGTTTAATGCAACCAATGCCGCCGCATATTCATTGTCGCCCTTCGCAAGGGTATTCCAAACGATGACCATGGCGATACAACGTGCCAAGCCAATGATGATCAGTCCCACCGCATAATTTGGCATGTCAGGCAAAAAGATTGCCGCAAGTACAAACATGAGCACAGGCCCGATGATCCAGTTTTGAATGAGCGAAAAGGACAACACCTTTTTATTTTGTGCGACCTTGCCTATTTCCTCATACTTCACTTTGGCAAGCGGTGGATACATCATGATAATCAGTCCGATGGCTATCGGCCAAGAAATCGCGCCTGACCGCATGCCCTCCAATGAGGTTGCAAGCGATGGGAATAAGTACCCACCCAAAACTCCAATCGCCATCGCAATGAATATCCATAGCGTTAAATACCTGTCTAAAAAGGGTAGCTTTACTTTGTTTTCATTGTTCATTTTCATTACCTCCTATTTTTAAGCTTCATCTTGAATGAGCTTTTTTAATTCATCCTTACTGGGTATTCTGCCAAAAGCTTTTACTTTTTCATTGATAACGAGCGCAGGTGTTCTCATGACGCCGTAGCCCATTATTAGTTGTAGATCCTCGACCTTTTCAATCGTAGCGTTTACGCCCAATGCTGTTACAACGTCCTGTGTAGCAACTTGAAGCTTTTTGCAGTTGGCACAACCTGAACCTAATATTTTAATATTCATCTTAAAACCATCCTTATTTTTATAATTATTAGCCTATAACGCACAATAGCAGCGTTAGCATAGCGTATGCGCTCAGCCCACTAAAAACCAATATAGAACAAATACATAGCAAGTATAAGCACCAAAGATCCAAATACTATCTTCAAGGCTTTTCCAATTCTTTCGGTGTTAGGTGATGCTGAAAGCTTTTGAACGACGCCGATGGAGGTGCCTGCTATCAAAATCAAAGCACAATGCCCGGCAGCGTAAACAGCTAACAGCGCTATACCCAAAGCAATATTGCCCTGCCCTGCAACAAAAGCCAGGATAGCCGCTAAAACAGGCGTTGCACATGGGGAAGATAAAACACCACCAACAATCCCGAGGAAGAACGCACCCAATAGTCCTTTTCTTTTGCTCGGCACCGCACAGGTCTGTGGCATAAAGTTGAATATGCCAAGCATTTGCAAGCCTACAAAGGTCATGATCAGCGCAAGGATAATGTACCACCATTTGCCTGTTCCCGTCATCATTCTGCCGAGCATTGCCGAAGCGGCACCCAAAGCTGTGAAGGTTAATGCAAGTCCAATACAAAAGAACAAGGAATATTTAAACGCTTTCTTTTTATCATTGCCAGCATAACCACCCACGTAGCCAATCACAAGCGGAATAGCGGATAAAACACACGGGCTAAAGGAGGATATAAGTCCCGCAACCAACGCCATTACAAACGCAAGCCATATATTTTGTGAGAGCATTTGCCCAAAGCTTGAAAGTATGCTTTCTACCATTTCACACCGCCCTTATAGTATTATTACACGCCAAATTTATCTTTAAACATTTTTACAAGATCTTCTTTGGACATAAACCCTACATGCTTAAAAACCTCTTTGCCTTCTGCATCAAAAAAAATCTGCGTTGGAACGGCATATATCTTATACTTTTCTGCTAGAGCAGGGTTTTCATTCACATCAACCACTTCCACAATTACCCTGCCTGCATATTCCCTTTTCAATTCTGCTAATATGGGCACCATTTGCTTGCAGGGAGGACACGTTTCAGAACCTAAGTCCAGTAATTTCGGAAGCTTCTTGACTGTGCTTGTGGGTGCAATAGTGGGGAAGGGTGTTGACGGGATAATGGCTGTAGCGGTATGCTGTGTGGGCTGGGGAACTTCCACTGGTTGCTTTTCAGTGCTTGTGTTTTTTATCGCATAAACGCTAATGATAGACAATAGCACAGCAACAACAATCAATATTTGCACGATTGAAAGCTTTTTCTTTGAAAACATAACTTTCCTCCTTCTATACGATAAGGTTCCACGAAAACTCGTACGGCTTGTAATTGCTGGTTTTTTAGTGAATAGCATTTGTTTTGTCATACAAACCGTAGGGTCGATTCACGAATCGACCGTTCTACAAATTGGCACAGCGTATCGGGCGAATCGTGATTCGCCCCTACAACAAACACAGTTTTTAAACAGCATTAACCTGCTTTATGGAATAATAATATTAAACATGTATCCAATAAAAATAATGGTTATCGCCATAATACCAACAAAAACAGCTAACAATCTTGGCTTTAATACCCTTCTTAAAATAATTATTTCAGGTAGGCTTAGT
>JACMMQ010000071.1 GCA_014378955.1 Clostridia bacterium | reverse complement strand
TTTCCTGTTTGGTATATTCCTTAATGAACCGCATCAGGCTTTCGGCCATTTGCCAGCCCCTATAAATAATTCTCTCTTAAGATGCTCAAAAATCCATAAGTTTATTTATTATATTGTTTGTAATTGTTTTCGGCGTATGCGGACTGTTCCTTTTTCGCTTATTTGATATGCAACTTGTCAAGGGTGAGGCATACCGTGTGATGTCTGAAAAGCGTGGCATGAAAAGCATCGAAATGAAGGCACCACGGGGTGAAATATTTGACCGTTACGGCCGTCCACTTGTTACCAACCGCATGGGCTTTACAGTACAAATTCAAAAAACACAGCTCCCGGATGGCGAATTTCATCAGGTGCTTTTTAGACTTTTAGAACTGTTTGAAAAAAATCAAGATCAGTACATTGATACGCTTCCCATCTCATTTGCACCGTTCGAGTTTATATTCCCTGATGATGCCGAAGGCACGAAGGAAAAGCAATGGAAGACTAAAATGAAATTAGCGGACAGCATGGATGCGAAGGGTGTCATGGAAGCGCTTAAAACCAAGTATAAAATAAATAGCACGTACCCTTTAAACCAACAAAGAAAGCTCATAGGACTTTTGTATGAAATGCGATTGCGTGGGTTTAATTTTAATACGCCTTTTGTGGTTGCAACCGATGTCAATTCAAATTCTGTCATGCAAATCGAGGAACGCCATTTGGATTTTCAAGGGGTTTTCGTGATGACCGAGCCCATTAGACAATATACAGAGGGTAGCTTGGCGGCACATGTGCTAGGGCGTGTGGGCATCATTTATGAGGAAGAATATCAAAAGCTTAGAAGCAGGGGCTATGGCATGACCGACATTGTGGGCAAGGATGGCATGGAAAAGCAGTTAGAAAGCGACTTGCGTGGTGAAAATGGCATGCAAAGCATTAGCCAGACCTTGAATGGCAAAACCACAGAGGTGCTTGCAAGCCGTCCGCCAAAGCCGGGTAAAAATATCGTGCTTACGATTGATGCAAACCTACAAAAGGTTGCGGAACAATCGTTGGCAAAAACCATACAGCACATCCAAGGCAAGGTAGCGACAGACGCTGACAGTGGTGCTGTGGTGGTGTTGGATGTCAATACGGGCGAAGTGCTGGCGATGGCATCCTATCCATATTTTGACCCCAGTAAATTCAATGAACAATATTCAAAGCTTATCAAAAATCCAAGCAAGCCGATGCTCAACCGTGCGATTGCAGGGGCATATCCGCCAGCGTCCACCTTTAAAATGCTCACAGGCATAGCCGCATTAGAGGAAAATGTCATTTCCGCCACGTGGACACTGAAATGTCAAGGACTTTATAAGCTCAATGGCGAGCAAAAGCGGTGTTGGATTTACAATCCGCAATATGGCATGCGTACACATGGTGTGGAAAATATTGAAACGGCACTGCGTGATTCATGCAATTACTTTTTTTATGACGTTGGCAGACAGCTAGGCATTGACCGCCTAGAGCAATATGGCAAGAAGTTTGGATTGGGTGAAGCAACAGGCATCGAACTACAAGGGGAAGAAAAAGGCCTGTTTGCTGGCAAGACCTACCGTGCACGCTTCAAACAGCCGTGGTGGCCGGGTGAAACATTGAGCGCCGCAATCGGTCAAATGCACATGTTTACGCCTATACAACAGGCGAATTATATTAGCACATTGGCAAATGGTGGGACACGCTACAAGCTCCACATCGTCAAGCGTATCAAGGCAAACAAACCTTACGAGGACGATTTGGAAAAGCTGCCAGAACCAGTCGAACAGCTAAATTTAAAAAAGGAAAACATTTTTGCCATACGAGAAGGCATGCGGCAGGTTACACAAGAGGATGGCACGGCGAGTAGCATTTTTCGTGATTTTCCAATCCCTGTAGCAGGTAAGACAGGCACTGCCGAGGTTGCAAACGGCTCGAACAATGGTGGGTTTGTCGGCTTTGCCCCGTATGAAAATCCACAAATAGCGGTTGCAGTGGTCATCGAGCACGGTAAAAGTGGCGGCAATACAGCCCCAGTTGTACGTGATATTTTTGAAGCGTATTTTCACATAAATGAACAAGCAGTACCTGATCGAATAACACCGCAAACGTGGGCACAATAGTCAAACTTATTTTGACAAAATATTTGTAGATTTTATGTTTTGCATGTGATATAATAGATTTCGTGATGTTTGAATGGGGAGGCAATAAGCCATGTCAACTGCAATAAATTTTAAAGGAATTAAAGATGGCATTGTCACAAATGTGCCAGAGGAAGCGACATTTGAACAGGTTTTAGAGACGTTGAAGGACAAGCTGATAGAGAGCATTTCGTTTTTTGCAGGCTCAAAGGTTAGCATTATGTTTAGCGGTAAAAGTTTTTCAGAACAACAGCAGGAAGAAATAAAGAAAATGGTTGTACAATATGTCGGCGAGGAAGTCGAAATACAATTTGATTACAAAGAGCCTAAAGGCAAACAGTTAATGCGTTCAATTGATTTGAATGAAGGCATTACAAAGTTTCACAAGGGCACCGTGCGATCAGGGCAAACCCTTAGAACCAAGGGCAATTTGGTCATTATTGGAGATGTGAACCCAGGCGCTGATTTGAGTGCACGTGGTAACATTGTCGTAATGGGTAATTTGAGAGGCATTGTGCATGCAGGCTGTGACGGTAACCGTGAAGCGTATGTGGTTGCACTTAGTCTACACCCCGTGCAATTACGCATTGCAGACATTATTACACGCTCACCAGATGATGGCGAAATGAAGTATGAGATGTATCCCGAAATTGCTTATGTAAAAGAGGATACAATATTTATAGATACCTTTTTAAATTTAAATGTTTATAAAAAATAGTTTTTACGTACATAAATTAGATTATTATTGTGAAATTGTGGAGGGAAAAGAATGAGCGAGGTTATTGTAATCACATCAGGAAAAGGCGGCGTTGGCAAAACAACATCAACCGCTAATTTAGGCGTTGGCTTAGCTGTGCAAGGTAAAAAGGTTGTTTTGATTGATACCGATATTGGTCTTCGCAATTTAGATGTTGTGTTAGGGCTTGAGAACCGTATCGTGTATGATTTGGTAGACGTGGTTGAGGGTAATTGTCGTACCAAGCAAGCACTGATTAAGGACAAGCGTTTTGATGGACTTTATTTATTGCCAGCTGCACAAACCAAGGATAAAATGGCTGTTAATCCAGAGCAAATGAAAAAGCTATGTGCGGAACTCAAAAAGGAATTTGATTATGTTATTATCGACTGTCCAGCAGGGATTGAGCAAGGCTTTAAAAATGCCATAGCAGGTGCTGATCGTGCAATTGTTGTAACCACCCCCGAAATTTCAGCGGTGCGTGACGCTGACCGTATCATTGGTTTGCTTGAAGCGAATGACATTAGCGACCCAAAGCTCATCATTAACCGCATCCGTATGGACATGGTAAAACGTGGCGACATGATGAACGTGGAAGATATTCTAGATATATTGGCAATTGGATTGATTGGCATTGTACCGGATGATGAGGAAATTATCATCACCACCAACCGTGGTGAGCCAACCGTAAATGATCCAAAGTCAAAAGCAGGACAAGCTTATCGCAACATTGTAAAGCGTATTTTAGGCGAGCAAATACCCATTATGGATTTAGACAAGCCAACAGGTATCAAAGGCTTTATTATTAATTTATTCAATAAAAAATCCTGAAAAAGGAGGTAACAATAGTGTTTGATTGGTCTGAAATTAAAAAATGGTTTAGTAAAGAAACAAGCTCAAAGGATGTCGCAAGAGATCGTTTGAAATTGGTATTGGTTCACGACAGAACATGCTTGTCCTCTGAGCTTATAGAAGAATTAAAGAATGAAATTCTTATCGTTATCTCTAAGTACATAGAAATTAACCAAGAGGAATTTGATATACACCTTTCAAAAAATCAAGAGGGTGACGGCAATAGCATGGTACATGCGTTGGTAGCAAACATACCCATCAAGAGCATGAAAAGGATCGTGCACAAATAGGAGGATGCAAGGGATGAATATCGCATTAATTGCACATGATAAAAAGAAGGAACTGATGGTACAATTTTGCATAGCCTACAAAGGACTTTTGGCGAAGCACAATCTATGTGCTACAGGAACAACTGGCGGCTTGATAATTGATGCAACCGGATTATCGGTACAGCGATTTTTATCTGGACCGCAAGGGGGCGACCAGCAAATTGGTGGACGCATCGCATACAATGAAATAGACCTTGTCTTGTTCTTTAGAGACCCACTAACAGCGCAACCACACGAGCCAGATGTGAATGCATTGCTTCGTTTGTGTGATGTGCATAACATTCCACTTGCGACCAATGTTGCAACCGCTGAAGTGTTGGTGCGTGGTCTTGAAAGAGGCGATTTGGATTGGCGTGATATTGTCAACCCCAAAAATCAGAAAATTAAAAGTTAAGACAAGCCATCGCTTGTCTTTTTTTCTATATGTGATATAGGCAAAACCTTACTTTCTTTTTCTATCGCAAAAAGAAAGTAACAAAGAAAAATACTCTTTGAGTGTTTGGATTTCGTTGTCTGCGGACAACAATAAAGGGTTCCACCCTTTAAACCCGCAATTTTTTGAAAAAAATTGACTAAAACTTTAATTATCTAAATCAATCACATTAAAGTTTTTGTCCCCTTTTTTCAAAAAGGGGCGGGTGTGGGCAGCGCCCACTACGTCCTCCTATTTCCGAAACATCGTCCCAATCCCAGTATCGGTGAATATTTCGAGTAAAATGCAGTGTGCAATACGTCCGTCAATAATATGTACACGGTTAACGCCACCGTCAATCGCTTCGATACAGCTTAACACCTTTGGAATCATGCCACTGGTGATGACCTTGTTTTCAATCATATCAAACACCTCTTGCCGACCAATTTCAAACAGCACGCTACCATCGTCTGATTTGATGCCCTCTACATCGGTTAACAATATGAGTTTTTCCGCTTGCAGGGCACACGCAATTGCCCCTGCCACAGTGTCAGCGTTGATGTTGTAGCTTTGTCCATTTTTATCCACGCCAATGGGTGCAATGACAGGGATGTATTCGTCCTTTGCGACCAGCTCTAGCAGCTTGGTATTCACCTGCGTGATTTTACCTACAAAGCCAATGTCCGTTTCAACGCCGTCCACCAACGTGGTTTGCTTTTCACATTCAATCACATTGCCGTCAATACCACAAAAGCCTACCGCCTTGCCACCCATCAAATTGAGGTTGGCGACCACTTCCTTGTTGGTTTTTCCGACCAGCACCATTTGTGCGATTTCCATCGTTTGTGCATCAGTCACACGCAAGCCGTTGACAAAGCTGCTTTGCACGCCATATGTATTGAGTGCGGCGGTGATATCGGGGCCGCCCCCATGCACAACGATTGGGTTCATGCCCACATACTTGAGTAACGTGATGTCCTCCATCACGGATTTTTTCAGTGCTTCGTTCACCATCGCATTGCCACCATATTTTACCACCACCGTTTTGCCATACAGGCGTTGGATATAGGGCAGTGCTTCTATTAAAATACCTGCCTTTTTGATAAGCTCTTGCATGAAATGCACCTCTCAATTCTAAAGATATAGTCCTGCATGATCTAGCCCTGTTTTCTCATCTAAATCAAACAAAATATTCATATTCTGAACTGCTTGCCCTGCCGCCCCCTTGATGAGGTTGTCAATCGCAGAAACCACAATGACACGGTTTAAGCGTTCATCCACAACTAGACCGATGTCAACAAAGTTTGACCCTGCCACGTGGTTTGTTTCGGGCAATGTACCATTTGGGTAGATACGCACGAAAAATTCATGCTTGAAATACGCTTGGTACAATGCAACCAATTGGTCAGCCGTGTGTTTGCCCTTTAAATTCGCATAGATTGTATTTAAAATACCTCGCTTCATGGGAACTAGGTGTGGTGAAAAGGAAATCATCACGTCTTGTCCTGCTAATAGGCTGTATTCCTGTTCGATTTCTGAGGTGTGGCGGTGCGTTGCGAGCTTGTATGCCTTCATGTTTTCTGTGCATTCACAAAATGAATTATCCAAAAGTGTGGAACGCCCTGCACCCGATACGCCAGATTTAGCGTCTACGATGATGTTGTCTAAGGAAATTAAGCCATTTTTAAGCAGCGGTGCAAGCCCTAAAATGGCACAGGTGGTATAACAGCCAGGGTTGCCGACCAGCGTGGTTTTTTGAATAGCTGCACGATGGAGCTCAGGCAAGCCATACACTGACTGTGCCAACAGCTCGGGGTGGTCATGTGCCTCGCCATACCATTTTTCATAGGTAGTCGCATCATTATAGCGGAAATCACCACTCAAATCAATGACACGCAACCCCTTTTTGAGCAATGCAGGAATGACCGTTTTGGATGCGCCATGCGGGAGGGCGGTGAACACCACGTCACACGATGAAACAATTTTTTCTATATCTAGCGCTTCACATACAATGTCAAGGATGCCTCGTAAATTTGGGTATACGTCCGATATTTTTTGCCCCACAAAGCTTTGGGACACAACGGTTTGAATTTTCACATGTGAGTGCTTGGTCAATAGGCGCGTCAGCTCTATGCCTGCATAACCCGTACCGCCCAAGATGCCAACATTTATCATTATCATCACTCCGAAAATCATATTATCGTATTATTATACATAAAAATGAATAAAAATGCAACCATTTTGCAATAAAAGTTGCGAAAATTTGGAAAATGTATTAGCAAAACCTGTGCAAGCTATGGTATAATAGTAATGTTAGGTTTTTTCGTGTAACGATAAAAAATAAGACCTCTAAACAAATAGGAGGATTTCAATGAGTAGAAAAAAAGCACAGCCCTCCAGAAGCGTAAAGCGTAAGACTTCTTCAACGGCTAGTAATATGAACAATGGTGTGTTGCATGAATTAACCTCTGTGATTATCACCGCAGTGGGCTGTTTGCTTGCGTTGGCGATGTATTTTAACGCCGCAGGGCCTGTAGGGGAAACCTTACAGCAGTTTTTATTAGGGTGCTTTAGCATGATGGCGTACCTATTGCCAGTTGTGCTTGTGGCATATGGCGTACACCGTTTGATTGACCGAAAGCTTCAAGCAGGCTGGTTGTATGGCAATATTTTTGGTATGCTCGTACTTTTGTCCGCCATGCTCCACATCTTTACAAATGTGGTCGCGGATAATATGATGGGCTATATCGAAGCCTTTTACAAGGGCGGTCAAAGCATGGAGGGTGGCGGTGTAATGGGTGGGTTGCTTGCCCAGCCACTATTAAAACTATTCGGCACTGCTGGCGCATTTTTATTACTACTCACCATTTTAGTCATTTGTACCATGCTTTTGACAGGCATTACCTTACGCACCGTCGCACGCTGGTTCGTTGTACTTTGGATGAAGCAAACAGGCAAATGGCAACAATATATAGAGGATTTAGATGAGCAAGAGGATGAACAACTCGAAGACGTAACCACATGGCGTGCACCGCAAAAGGAGCAATCCAAGCGTGGTAAAATTCCTGTCATTGATATCGCCCTTGAGCAATCAAAACCTGAGCCTGTGCCAGCAAAAGAAAAGGGCAAAGCACCAACACCCATTCGCATTGTGGATCATCATATAAGCAAGCAGGACAAGGAAGAAAAAATTGGGGAAGTACCCATTATTGAAGGTGAACAGCTTTCTATACAAGACGTTGTGCAAAACGTGGACGTCAAGGCTGAGGCGATGGGCATTAACGCACCATCTACCTTCACAGAACCGATGCCGATTAAATATCAGACACCGCCGCTCACCCTATTGATCCCCGAAAAGCCAGTCAAGGGGGGAGGGATGTCCGCCGAGGATTTGGAGCAAAGTGGACGTAATTTGGAGGAGCGCTTGCGTAGCTTTGGGGTCGAAGCCACCGTGACACAAATTGAGCGTGGGCCTGCCGTGACACGCTATGAGCTACAACCTAACCCAGGCGTGAAGGTCAGCCGTATTGTGAATTTACAAACTGATTTGGCACTGTATTTTGCCACATCCGGTATTCGTATAGAAGCTCCCATCCCAGGCAAAGCCGCAGTGGGCATTGAAGTGCCTAACAAATCAGTAGCCGCAGTTTCATTGCGGAGGATGCTATCGTCCGAGCAATTCCAAAACAGCAATTCCAAGCTCACCATTGCACTTGGACAAGACATTGCAGGACTGCCTGTTATGGCGGACATCGGGAAAATGCCACATCTGCTTATCGCAGGCGCAACAGGGTCAGGCAAGAGCGTGTGTATTAACACCCTTATTACCAGTATCTTGTATAAGGCTAACCCCAATGAAGTGAAAATGGTCATGGTCGATCCAAAGGTTGTGGAATTGGGCGTGTATAACGGTATTCCGCATTTGTTAATTCCCGTGGTCACCGATGCAAGAAAAGCCGCAGGTGCACTCGCTTGGGCAGTGTCAGAAATGACCAATCGCTATCAATTATTCGCAGATTGTAAGGTCAGAGACCTAGCAGGCTACAATGCCCAAGTGAAAGAAACAGGGCAGGGTGACCTATTGCCACAAATTGTTATTATTATTGATGAATTAGCGGATTTGATGATGGTCGCACCGCATGAAGTGGAAGACTCCATCTGCCGTCTAGCGCAAATGGCACGTGCCGCAGGCATGCATCTAGTCATCGCTACCCAACGTCCATCCGTCGACGTTATCACAGGTATTATTAAAGCAAACATTCCGTCCAGAATCTCTTTCGCCGTGTCCTCACAAGTGGATTCACGCACCATCCTAGATTCTGGCGGTGCAGAAAAGCTTGTGGGTAAGGGCGATATGCTATTCTACCCCGTAGGTGCCCCAAAACCCGTACGCCTACAAGGCGCCTTTGTCTCTGACAAGGAAGTGGAAAATGTCGTTCAATTTGTCAAAAAGAATGCCATGGCGAAATACGATGAGGATATTCTAGAAAAATTAGATCAAGTCAACGAAACCGAACAACCAGACGCAGGAGACAATGACGACCTCCTCCCACAGGCCATCGAAATGGCAATAGACCTCGGTCAAATCTCAACCAGCATGCTCCAACGTCGTCTCAAAGTCGGCTACGCCCGAGCAGGGCGGATCATCGACCAAATGGAAGCCCGCAGCATCATAACAGGCTTCGAAGGCTCCAAACCCCGCCAAACCCTAGTAACACGCGCCGAATGGCAGGAGATGCTGATGCAGTAAGGGGAACGGGAAAACCGTGGGGCGCCGCCCCACAACCCCGCTTACTTTTTTGAAAAAAAGTAAGGTAAAAAACTTTAGTATATTGGTTTATAATATATGTAAGGTTGAGTTTTAGTACAAATTTAGCAATTGTTCAAATAATTAAAATTAACATTAAAGTTTTTGTCGAGCTTTTTTCAAAAAGCTCGTAGGGTGTGGGACAACGTCCCACGGTCTTAGTGCTTATGACAGGAGTTGTATATATGGGGTTCTTACCGGTTTCTCGGGCGGATATGGATGGGCTTGGGTGGGATGTTTTGGATTTTTTGTATATTTCGGGGGATGCTTATGTGGATCATCCGAGTTTTGGGCATGCAATTATTATGAGGGTTTTGGAGAGTAAGGGATATAGGGTTGGAATTGTGGCGCAGCCTGATTGGCGGAGTGTTAAGGACTTTTTGGTGTTGGGTCGTCCTCGGTTGGGGGTGCTGATTGCTTCTGGGAATTTGGATTCTATGGTGAACCATTATACGACGAGTAAGAA
>JACMMQ010000070.1 GCA_014378955.1 Clostridia bacterium | reverse complement strand
GTTTTACAAGCGGATACAAAGAGTACAAAATTAGAAACACAGGTACGTGTGCTTGTGGAGGGTAAGGAAGTTGTAAATCATTCGTATAAGCAAACAGAATTTCCAATCAACATATCCATCCCAGGTAAAGGTACGCAATCTGTAAATATTTATTATGATAACGTACAGATTGCAGAAAAAGAAGTGGATTTTGGTGAATAGTATGACAAAAGGTGTAATTTTAAAAGGTATAGGCGGTTTCTATTACGTTAAAACGGCGGATGGGCTTGTCGAATGTAAGCCCAGAGGCATCTTTCGCAAGGAAGGTGTCACACCGATGGTCGGGGATTGGGTGGAGGTTGATGGGGTGAGCATAGAAAAGATATTGCCCCGTAAAAACTTCCTCATTCGTCCGCCCATTGCGAACATTGATTGTGTGGTGGTCGTAGTAGCCGTAACACTGCCCATGCCCAATTTGATGATGATAGACAAGCTTTTGATTACCATTGAAAATTTAGAAATTGACTGTGTCGTATGCCTCAATAAAACAGACCTTGCGGATGAGCAGACGGTGCAGGCGCTTAAGGATTTGTACACCCAAGCTGGCTACCGTGTGGCATGCACCAGTTCGCTCAAGGACGACGGCATAGGTGGCTTGAAGGACATTTTACATCAAGGCATTACCGTTTTTGCAGGGGCGTCTGGCGTGGGAAAATCGTCCTTGCTCAATGCCGTGAACATTGGGTTTAAATTGATAGCAGGCGAAATGAGCATTAAAAACGCACGTGGTCGTCACACCACAAGGCATGTAGAATTGTTGCCGTTTGGTGAGGGCTATGTAGCGGACACACCGGGCTTTACAAGCCTAGACCTGATGAAGGTCAAGCATGAGGATTTGCAATATTTATTTAGAGAATTTACACCATTTATTGGCAAATGCCGTTTTCGGGGCTGTTCACATTTGGCGGAGCCTTCGTGTGCGGTCATTGCTGCGGTGGAGGATGGCACAATATCACAATCAAGATATGACAATTATAAGCAATTATTTGCCGAACTAAAGGAAGTGAAGTCATGGGAAAAATAATACAAATAGCCCCCTCGTTGTTAGCGGCTGACCTTTGGAAAATAGGCGAGCAGGTGAAAAAGGTAGAGGATGCAGGTGCCGATATGCTGCACATTGACGTCATGGACGGACAATTTGTACCAAACATTAGCTTTGGCTTGCCCATCGTACAAAGCATTCGCAAAAATAGTGGCATGCTCTTAGATGTACATTTAATGATAAACACGCCTGAAAATTACATTGAGCGCTTTGTCAAAAGTGGCGCAGATTTGGTGACCATACATGTTGAAGCAACCGAACAGGTGGAGCGTTGCTTACTGACCATTCGTGCCTTGGGCGCAAAATCGGGCTTGTCAGTCAAGCCAAATACGCCCCTTTCGGACATTGTACCGTTTTTACAATACGTGGATTTATTGCTCGTCATGACAGTGGAGCCAGGCTATGGTGGACAAGCCTATATAGAAGCAATGACCGATAAAATTCGTGAAGCACGCACCCTCATTGACAAAAGTGGGTATGAAATTCTATTGCAGGTGGATGGCGGTATCGTACAGCACAACATAGCAGAGGTCGTGCAGGCTGGTGCGCAAGTGCTGGTCGCAGGAACGTCTGTATTTGGGGCGCAAAACATAGCGGATGCGATTTATCACTTAAAAGAAATCGCACAGCAGCAAGACGTATGAAAGCGGCAGTAATTGCAAGCGGTAGTTTTTCACCGCACCTGATGCACTGGCTTTTAGATGCCGATTGCGTGGTGTGTGCGGACGGTGGCGCAGACTATTTGATGGGCACGGATGTTTTGCCTGACGTGATTGTGGGCGATTTAGACTCCATCACACCGCAAGCGGTAGCGTATTATGAGCAAAAAAAAGTGCCCTTTGTAACGTATGATGTACATAAGGACTTAACCGATATGGAAATTGCTCTGTCCTATGCTTTGGACAAGGGCGCAACAGAAATCGTTTTGCTCGGGGCAAGCGGTAGTCGTTTTGACCATTCGTATGCCAATGTTACATTGCTGAAAAGGCTACAACAGCAGTCGGTCAATGCAATATTAGTACATCCAGATTATACCGTGCAAGTGATGGGTCAAACCACGCAAATTACTGGTAATATCGGGCAGACGGTGTCAATATTACCCTTTTCTGAAACGGTCGCAGGCATTACGCTACAAGGCTTTCGCTATCCGCTCAAGCAATTTACCATGACGCTTGGCATGACCATTGGCGTGAGCAATGTAATCGAGCAAATACCAGCAACGATTGAAATCGAGGACGGTTGGTTGATGGTAGTTGTCAATCAAAACGTATGATGTAATAAAATTATTAAAATGGGGCATATCAAATGGGAGTGGCTTTTGTACCTTCTTGTTTGATATTGCCCTTTTTTGTTATATTATAAGAAATATCAACTTTTTATACCAGTACAAACCTTACTTTCTTTTTCT
>JACMMQ010000069.1 GCA_014378955.1 Clostridia bacterium | reverse complement strand
TAGGGGCGGGCTTTATGTCCGCCCGAATTTAGTGCATTTGGGCAGACACAAGGCCTGCCCCTACGAAAATCGTTGGTTAAGTTTACGGCGGTGTATAAAAATATCAACTTTTGGATTGACGAAAACCTTACTTTCTTTTTCTATCGCAAAAAGAAAGTAACAAAGAAAAATACTCTTTAAGTGTTTGGATTTCGTTGTCTGCGGACAACAACAAAGGGCGCTGCCCTTTTGAAACCCGCAATTTTTTGAAAAAAATTGATTAAAACTTTATTGTTTAAATCAACCCAACTAAAGTTTTTTGTCCACTTTTTTTCAAAAAAGTGGCGGGCGTGGGCAGCGCCCACATTTTTCGTTCTCAATACCTCGCCTTACTAGGAAATATTTTTGTTATCAGGTTGGGTGCAGCGTCTAGCTTTTGTACATTTTTTTGTAGCTTCACAATGCTCCGTGTTTCATCATCACGCATTTGCGTAAAAACCTGCCGTACTTCAGGATTGCGTATCGTAATCAGGTTTTCGTTATAAAAAAGCTGATTGGACATTTTGGATTGCAAAATATCCTTGAGCGTATCACTTTTGTTCATATCGTCACCCCAGTTTTATAGGTCTAATTTTTGAAGCGTATTTTTAAGCATGTCAATGTGGTCACGTGCACTTGTAGCGCATTCCTTTAATAGGGCGCTGGTTTCAGCGTCCTCTAAAATGTCTTTGTAATGCTCGTACTTTCTCAATAGCAATTCCTCTCGATCAATTGCGGTTGTGATGGATTGGTCTATGATTGCGTCATGCGCTAAGTTTTTCATGGCTCACCTCTTCATTTTTTTAACAAAATTTACATCTATATTATTGGTCAATTTTGTAGATATTATTCTTATAAGTCAAAAAAATTGGAGAGATGATTTTGAAGGTAGCCATTATTGGTGCAGGCGTATCGGGATTGTCCTGTGCACATGAGCTTGAAAAAAGCGGTATTCGAGCGGTTATATATGAGCGTAACAGCTTCATTGGCGAGCAGATGCCCCATGTGGCATCCTTTCTAGCAATAACGCACAGACCGATAAAAAATCAATTAAAATATTTGCATCAAAGGTTTGATATTGACATCAAGCCACTCAATACCATCAATACCCTTATCCACCATTCCCCCAATAAAACATCAACGATTAAGGGCAATCTTGGGTATTTTGTTGAAAGAGGAAAAGGGCCTAATGATTTAAAAAATCAGATTTTTGCAACGCTTAAAAACACCGAAATAAGATTGAATGAAAGTGTACATTTCAATGCACTTGAAAATCAATTTGACTATATCATGATCGGTGCTGGTGACCCTGCGATGACAGACGAATTGGGCTGCTTTGAGGAATGGTTTCAGGGCTATGAGCGTGGTGCGATCGTATTAGGCGACTTTGACGTAAACACGCAAATTATGTGGATTAACAAGGATTATTGCAAGCATGGCTACGCGTTTTTAGCACCGTTTAATAATAAACGGGCTTTTATGACGGTAGTGGCATCCAGTGCGAATAAAAAAGAGGTGGAGCATTACTGGGAGGAGTTTTTGAGTGCCGAAAATATTCAATATGACATTGTTGAGGAATTTAAGCTACAGCATTTGGCAGGCAATGTGTATCCACATCAAACGGAAAACAAGTATTTCATCGGCAATGCAGGCGGAGCGATAGACTCTTTTTTAGGCTTTGGTCAAGTCAATTCAATCGTGATGGGTGTAATGGCGGCACGTGCAATTGTACAGGGCGTGGATTATGAGACGCTTATTGCAGATATTGTCAAACGCAATAAGCAGTTTTATGAATTTAGAAAAGCGTTTAACAGCATTGATAACAAGGATTATGATAAAATCATTGCCTCTATCGGGCTTCCGGGCATTAAACAGGTGCTTTATAAGCTCCCCACCAACATTATAAAGTACGGGTCAAAGATTTTAAGGAAAATTGAAAAATGAGGTGAATACCCTTGAAGGTTGCAATCATAGGTGCTGGTATTTCTGGGCTTTCATGTGCCATTGAGCTTGAAAAGCACGGTATTACACCCACCATATTTGAAAAGAGAAGCGAAGTTGGAGAGGCATTAGGCTATGCGAGCTTATGGTCTAAGCTTTTGATAAGAGTGAATGAAGACCCTATCAAATATTTGAAAAGAAGGTATAATTTAGACATCAAGCCAATATCTAAAATAAGCGATATGACCCTGATGTCACCGCATCAAAAAACAGTCGCTAAAGGAGATTTAGGCTACACCTTTAAACGGGGCATGGAAGCTTATTCAGTAGAAAAGCAATTTCTTGCCAAAGTAAAGTCGCCCGTCACGTATGATACGTTCATTGAACTTGATCAAATCAAAAATGATTATGACCGCATTGTAGTAGCCACTGCTGTGCCTACAATCAGTAAGCAGCTGCGGATTTGCACCGATGCATTTTTAGCGCAAGCAAGAGTGGCTGTTATTTTAGGTGATTTTAATATGGGCAGTTTGAAAACATGGTTTGATGAAAGATTTGCTAAAAATGCTTTTGGTTATCTGATCCCCAACAGTACAAAGGAAGCGTCGCTTGTGCTTGTGGTGAATGCGTGTGCTTCACAAGAGATTGATTATTATTGGGATAAATTTATCAAGCACACAGCCGTTCAAAATCCTATTATACAGCAAAGTGACACCCAACATTATTGTGGCATATTGAGTGCCTACGAAAAAGACAATATTTATTTTGTCGGTAACGCCGCAGGATTTACCGATGACTTGATAGGCGTAGGTGGCTTTAATGCCATCGAGAGTGGCATATTGGCGGCACAGGCAATTGCAATGAATTTAGACTACAATAAGCTGGTCAAGCCAATTGCGGACGACGTTTTGAAGCTACATGAATTTCGCAAAACCATCGATACCTTTGATAATAAAGGCTTTGATCGTATGATTGGTTATATGGGACTGCCAGGCATCAAGCAATTCATTTATAAAACGCCGTTTTTAAAATTAAGGTATGCCTTGCCGGTTGTAAAGCTTTTTAATAAGCTCAAAAGTAAAAAATAAATGGGGGGGTGAGATGCAACGTGAAAATTGCCATCATAGGAGCAGGATTATCTGGGCTTTCATGTGCCCATGAGCTAGAGCGATATGGTATAAGCCCTGACGTGTATGAAGACCTTGATTTTATAGGGGATAGAGAACCGCATGTTACAGCGGTACTAGAAATAATAGAGAGACCTATGTTTGATGTACTTAATTATTTTAAGCAAAAGTGTCATTTGGATATCAAGCCACACAATACAATTAAGAAACTCACACACAATGCCCCAAATATAAAAAGGGTAGTAAAGGGTAGCAATTTAGGCTATTTTTTCATGCGTGGCAAATCAGAACAGTCAGTCAAACAGCAAATATACCGCCAGCTAAAGCATCCGCATATCCTGTTTGGAAAAAAGCCAGATTACAAGGAGCTTGCAAAAGCATATGATTTCGTGGTGATTGCAAATGGATGTCCAGAGATAACAAAGGCGCTTGGCTGTTGGGAGGAATTGATTTCTGGTTGGGTAAAGGGTGCAATTGTGCAAGGCGATTTTAACACACAAGAGCTTATCCTGTGGATTAATAGAAAATATTGTAAAAATGGTTACGCATACCTTACACCTGTTAGCAACCGTGAGGCATCCTTGTTGCTTTTTATACCGCATGTAGATAAAGCAGGGATAGATTATTATTGGAGTAGATTTTTTGAAGTGGAAAACCTCCAGTATGGCATCATAGAGGAGTTTAGTATAGAGCATTTTAGTGGCGCGGTTTATCCCCATAAGGTGGATAATATTTACTTGGTAGGTGGGGCAGGTGGGGCGATTAGCCCGTTCTTGGGCTTTGGTCAAGTGAATAGCATTACAATGGGTGTTCTAGCAGCACAATCGATGGTTGAAGGCTTGGATTTTGAAAAATTGATTAAACGGTTTGTTGGTAAGAACAATTCGCTATATGAATTCAGAAAAGCCTTTAATGGGTTATCCAATAAAGGCTTTCATAACATCATAAACTTTGTAACGCTACCTATTATTAAGCAATTGATTTATTATACCAGGTTTAATGTTGTGAAATATAGTGCATGGGCATTGGAGCTTAAAAATAAAATTTTCTTTGAATTGAAAAAGTAACCAGTTTGTTCGTAGGGGCAGGCCTTGTGTCTGCCCAAATGCACTAAATTCGGGCGGACATAAAGCCTGCCCCTACGGTGAACATGGACATAAAACAAGGGTTGAATATGTAAGAAATTCAGCGTATAATGGAGGTGTTGGCATAACGTAAGAAAGATGAGGGTTTTTACATATGAAACACGTGAAGAGAATAACAGTCGTTTGCATGCTATTATGCATGCTATTTTCCACGCAAGCGTACGCTTTAGGGGATAGCTTTGGCGATGTGGTTTTGCGTTTGTCCGCCTTGGGCATTATGCAAGGAGATAGCAAGGGCATTCGCCCAAATGATAAGATTAAGCGCTCTGAAATATGTGCGATGATTATGCGTGCGTATGGGATGGAAAGCGTAGCAAAAAATGCCCTGTCCAACACCGCCTTTTCAGATGTTACAGAAAAGCATTGGGCATCTGGGTATGTGAGCCTTGCAATCGGATTGAACATTGTAAAAGGGTTTGGGGATGGCACCTTTCATCCAGATGATGATGTCACATACGAGCAAGCTGTAAAAATGGTGGTGTGTGCCCTTGGGTTTGACCCTGCAGCACAAGAGCTGGGAGGGTATCCAACTGGGTATACGATGCTTGCAGCAGACAAAGGACTTTTGCAGGGTGTCGTGGGTGCTGGGGCGAAGCCAGCGACAAGAGGGGATATCGCAAGACTAATCGATAACAGCCTTGATATTCCGATGATGATACAAATTACCAATGAAACCAGTAAAAAATATGTCATATCAGGCGCGTCCGATCAATATCCAGCGCAAACGTTTAGTAGCAATAAATTGGGCATGAAAAAATACAAGGTCATTGTGACGAAAATAGGGGATGAAGAGGTTGAAACCTATACACTGCAATCTGAAAACCTGTCAGAGTTAAGCAGCACCATGACACTTACCCTATTGCGGGAAAAAATGATTGCATCAGACCTTGAAAACACGCAAGCCTATATTTGGGTGAAGGATAAAAAAATCGTCATGTTTCAAAAAGATGAACAAGCGGAATATGACTTCATCGGAAAAATAAACGGGGAAAGCAACCCCGATAAAACGTATGTAACCAATCAGATTGATGACATTCAATTTAAAAACGGTAGTAAGACCTATCATCCTGATTTATCAAAGCTCAAAATATTTTACAATGGCAAAATCGTCACCTCAAAGGTTGCCTTGGTCAATCGTTTTGCGAAGTTCACCATGCGGGATAACAATATCGTCAGTATTGTGCTATATGGTGATTCAAGTTATCTGTTGTCAGAGGGCGGCATTATAACCCAGGTGGATGCAGATGCACTTCAATATAACATGGGTAGTACCAAAGGAAAGCTATTGAGTGGCTTATCCGATATGAACCTGGTGGTGATATTAAACGGCGATGAAATGAGCCTGACCGACTTGAAGCCTTATATGGTTTTTGATTACGTCAAAAAGGATGACACAATGATTATCGTTGCCACACAAGAGCATTTCAAAGGGGAGCTGACAAGCTTCAATGAAGAACTACGCAGGGTTTCCATTGATGGGGAAAGCTATATCCGTGAAAAAAAATCAAGCTATGTTTCACGAGACGGTGGCATCAAGTTTAACACAAATGAAAAATTGATCAATATCATGGGGGAAACGGTTTCTGTGTATACAAACCCACAAGGTGAAGTGCGCTATCTCATCACGTCCAGTAAAACCTTTGTTGGGGTGGTGCTATCCACCACGAATGAAGATGAACCAGCGGTGACAGTGCTTCGCAATGAGGAGGGCTTAGACAGTGAGGTGACCTATAAGCTAGACGAGAATGCTTCGGGCGTGGGCTTTGACACATTAGAACAAAAAGCAGGGACGATAGAAGGCGTTTATCAATTTCAATTAGGGCGTTCAAATTTGATAGAAAAGATAGAGGAAATTGCTTGGTTGCCGTACGACAGCGCAAATAATGACAATGTATTTGCAGCAGGAACAGTTAAAAAGCTAGACAGCAAAAGCAACAAAATATCAGTCGTAGCGGTCAACCCAAAAGCCACTGCATCAGCGGCAACAATTTCAAAAGATTGTCTCATAAAGGATGAAACGAACCTATTCAACATGGTAGATGAGAACGGCAACTTCGCCCCAACCATCGTAAAATGGGCAGATATTAAAGGGAAAGCGTGCGACCAAGTGGAACTAATGATAGACGGGGGTAAGCTGTGCAAGGTGGTTTTGATTACAAATGGGTTTGAGAGTGTGCAGTAAAATATTAAGGCAGGAGGTAATAAGATGATAGTAGATGGTCACGCACATGCGAGTGGTGGTTACTTAAACATTGAAACCATTATAAAGACACTGGATGAAAATAATGTGGACTACGTTGCTTTATGCCCTGGACCAATGGATATGAAAAATGATCAGAGCTTGCCTAACCTTTCAAAAAAGTATCCGAATGCTGACTTTTTTTATTTTGTCAATCAAGTGATAAGAATAACAGTCGCTTTGACGGGCTCATCAAAACAAATTGATGCAGGGAACAAATATGTTTATGAATTTGCAAAACAGTTTCCAGAAAGAATTAAACAATTTTACTGGGTGAATGCGACTGAAAAAAATGTTATGGAAAAGCTGGAAGATGAGTATGCGCTGTACAAATTTAAAGGGTTGAAGATACATATGTGCTGGAATCGTATGAAGCTGTTATCAACAGAAATGCAAGCAGTGGCACAGTGGGCAGGCGAAAAAGGCTTGCCAATCTTTATTCACCTCGGTACAAAAAGAGACGCTCGAGATGTGATTACATTAATCAAGCGATATGAAAACACGGTATTCATTGTTGCACATTTATCAGGATTGGATGTGTTTATGGACAAACAAGTAAACGATGCAAACGTGTATTATGATATTTCGTCTTATCAGCTCATCCCGCAAAAAAAGCTACTAGCGGCGATTGCTACGTTTGGTGCAACGAAAATAATCATGGGATCTGACACCCCGTTTGGCAATGATTGCCTCGAAAAGTCTATTGAAAGGATTCGAGCGTTAGGACTTTCTGAACAAGATATGGCACTTATTATGGGTGAAAATATGCACGGGATATTAAGCAAGTGCAATAACAAGGGGATATCTTCTTCCTGTTAAACGATATAACAAAACCCTACCTCTGCAAAATCGCAACAGAAATAGGGTTAGTATAAAATGCTTTACGATCATGCTGTTCTTTTAGACCTTGCACGAGATTTATTGCCTGAATAAACTTTATGTTCTCCAACAACCGCAAGGGACAACCATACAAATATGGACAGTACCGCTACACTTTGAATGAAGTTTAAAACAGTATCATATCGACCATACGCAAATGCACCCAGTTGGATGTACGTGTATTGCATGATGGACAATCCGATGCTTACCAAAAACACCGCAAATATTTTTGAGGATGATTTTTCAGTCAGCCAATTGATCATAAATACACCCATAGCCGCTGAACCCAAGGCTTCGAAAAAGGGTGCATTGCCAATCGGGATAAGAATGTGCTGATACCTATAAAAATCTAAGCCCACAGCGATATTGTCTACCAATATACGCAAAATAAAGGCAACTATTGCGACGGCACTTAATGCTTTAATTCTTTCAAACGGTATTATAGCAATAACAACTACCCATAAAACAACCGCTAATATAGCATGTTCCATTGTAAGCCTCCTAGTATTGTGCAAATTATAATATATATATTATCCGCCATAACGAATAATATACATTGTACAAAAAAGGGCTTGTTATTTTTGTCATACACTTTTAATATTTGTGCATACTAGTATAGCCGTGCAAATAAGCCTTTATTGATAAGGAGTAACTGCAAATGGATATGCGTGATATCGAACAATTTCAACAAAAGCTCATTGAGGTAAGAAAAACAAGCAGCGATTTGTCCTTTGCCCATTGGCTCAGAGAAGAATTGTGGACATGGGGTTGGTGGCTCAGTGTTGCCCTAACGATTTTGCCATGGTTTGTTTGGTGGAAGTTTGTGGATAAGAAGCGTACATTTGAAATATTAACGTACGGTCTTTTTATTACGATGATGGCAACCTTTTTAGATGTGGTTGGCTCGGAGCTAGTGCTGTGGAATTATCCGACAAGAATACTCCCCATCGTTCCAGCAATGCTACCTTTCGATTTTACCATTGCACCCATTATATTTATGTTACTTTATCAGTATTTTCCAAAATGGAAAAGCTATCTAATCGCTGGCGTCGTTATTTCCGCTACTTTAGCATTTGTGGCTGAACCGCTGCTCGTGAAAATGAACCTTTATGTGTTAATTACTTGGCAATATATTTATTCCTTTCCTATCTATTTAGGGGCAGCCATATTTGCTAAATGGCTTGTGGGTAACATTAAGAAGGCAACCATGCGCTAAAATTTCAGCGTGAAATTAAAACCCTGAATATTTGGATGAAAGACCTTACTTTCTTTTTCTATCGTAAAAAGAAAGTAACAAAGAAAAATACTCTTTGAGTGTTTGGATTTCGTTGTCTGCGGACAACAATAAAGGGTTCCACCCTTTAAACCCGCAATTTTTTGAAAAAAATTGATTAAAACTTTGTTTTAAAAACCCCAACTAAAGTTTTTGTCCCCTTTTTTCAAAAAGGTTTGCAGGCAAAGCCTGCAGGGGCGTGGGCAGCGCCCACTTCGTTCTATCTACACTAATAAGACAGGATGTTGGTACGATGTTTTCTTCTCTATTTAAAGGCAAATCGACGAACGCAAAGCAGTTGGATGAAAATCCTCCCCAATGCGCACTTTGTAAATTTGCCAAGCCAATTACATTAACCGATGAATTTTTATGCCAATTTTCTGGCGTAGTCAAAAGTCAACATAACTGCAAAAAATATGCGTACAATCTACTGTTGCACGAGGCAAAAAGAAAACGCCAAGTGGATGTCGATAGCTTCACACCTGACGATTTTTCTATTGATTAACAGGCTCATAATATTGCATCAGCCCCATATAGATGCTCCAAGCCAATTTCATTTGATATTGCTCGGTTTTTAACAGCTGTTCCTCATTGTAGTTGGATAAAAAGCCACATTCTATGATGGTGGCAGGCTTGGTGATATCCTTTAAAACAAAAACGTGCTCTGGCACTGACTTTGCGACACGTGTATTACCATTTTGAAGTATATCAATCAAGGATTTTTGTAAAATCCTGCCCAGTCGCTGCCCTTCCACATTATCTGGCGCATAAAAAACCTGTGCACCGAAATATTGCGACTGCTCAAATTTATTGAGATGAATGCTCACCACGATATCGATATCACTTTGTTCCATGATCTTTTTGCGATTATTTAAATCGCTTCTTTTTTTGTCACGAATGGTCTTCATTTGCGGGTCGTATATGCCAAAATCATCCGTACGTGTCATAACGCATCTTGCACCACTCGCCTCTAAAAGCTCTTTAAGCTTCATGGCAATGGATAGATTGATTTCCTTTTCCGTTGTACCGCTGTCGCTCACAGCACCACCGTCTGGACTGCCATGTCCTGCATCAACGCAAATCGTCCTATTGCCGAGCGGTGAAGCCATGGTTGTGATGCTAGGCTTTTCTAAAAAAGCGACACGCACAATGAGTGTCAAAAGCATCCCGATTGACAAGGCTAATAATAAATTTGCCCGATGTGTCACAATTATCATAAAAAATCCCTCCGATTTCACTCAACAGTAATAATTTATGAGTGAAAGGGGGGGGATATGAATTTAATCTAAGATTAGTATAATATAATGGTCATGTGATACGACAACCGCAAGCATGCTAGGCGGTTATTTTTTCTGCTTTTTATACATAAGCTTTTGCATAAATCCGTATGTTAAATATTTCTTTTTAGTGCCTGATACATAGCCATACCAAACAAATAGTGGCATAACAATCAGAACGCACGCATAAATTGCCACAAATCGTTCGCTCAAACTATTAATGAACGCTAAAAACATGATAAACCATATGCGCATGATAGGCTCTAAAACGTGAAACGCTTCACCTTGAATGTGCCACGAAAGCGGTAGTACATTTGTTTTATCCAAATAATAAAGTAGCACGAGTAATGCACTAGGGATTGAAGCATACAACCCGATATAAAGCCCCTTAAAAGGGTAGGGTTTATCGGTACTGTAAGACTTGCTATCACGATTGCCAAAATCCCAGCCAACACCATACACAACTGAAAAATAAACCAAACCCAAGCACAGCGTGTATAGAAACATCCCGATGCGATGACTAATTGCCCCTGCAAAAAACAGCGTAAAGAATATCCCGACAACAATGGTCAATGCGTGTTGCCCTATGACCTTTAATGCCCTCTTTAACATCAATGATGTCATGTATCGTTCCCCCTAATTGCTACTTGCTGCGAGTTGTGTAGCACTTGCTACCGCTGTTCTGCCAACAGCTTGATTGTCTTCATAAGCTGCAATTGCTAGGATGTAATCCAATATCGATTGCGATAGTGTAATGTCCGCTTGCAATTTAGCAACTTGCGCTTTTTCTTTGTCCGAAAGGACGGATACACCAGCTTCAAAAGATATATCGCTGATATTCAAGGCTACCCCAGCGTTTGATTTTGCTTGCATATTCTTAACTGTTTCAGCCTTTTTCTGTGTTACATCAAGGTATGAGTTTCTAACAAGTGTTTCTGCACCTGCTTTTACATTTTGATAGTTCATCATTGCCTTGTCTAAATTAAGCTTCTTTTCTTTGTATGGATAGGTTTCGGTCATATTGCCCATGCCTAAATATTCTAAATCAAATTTTGCCATTTCAAGTGCAAACTCTAAATCTTTTATCATGCCATTGTTATTAAAGGTATTGGTTACAGCTTTTGCAATACTGCCCAATTCATAAGGAGGAATTTCTAGGCTACCGTCTGGAATAATCTCAGACATAACATCTTGACCAATCAAAACATTGAGTGCCATTTTTGCTTTTTTTACACTGTTTTCAGCTGCATTTAACTCGTTTTGCGCCTTAATTAATGAAAGCTGGCTATTTATAACCTCTTGCTTCGCAATGGTTCCGAGCTCTAATTTCTTCGTAGTTTGTGCATCTGTCTTTTCTACGATTTTTAAGTTGTCACGGTAAATTTCGACCTGCTTCAATGCAAAAAGTAAATTGTAATATTGCGTTTGTACATTCACCTCGATGGTGTTAATTGTCCCTTGTTTTTTACGGTTTGCTTTTTCAAATTGAAACTTTAGCGTTCTTTGCGGATTGGTCACAGCATTTTGATATGTAAGTGATTTTGGGTCAATATGACGATATGCTTTTAGGATACCCTTCATCTTCTCGTCTTTTTGATCCAATGCATTTTGTGCGACTGCAATGTCTAAGTCGCATTGTACCAATGCGGCATTGCTTTTCAGTGCCATTTCAACTGCTTTTTCAAAGGTCAACGTGTTGCTCCCTTGAAAATCCATGCTGTCTACAATCAACTTTTCAGCGCCCGTAACCGTTAAGCATAGCATACAAAATGCTATTGTTAGTGTCATAATTCTTTTCATAACTATCCCTCGCATATCTTATTTTTTTTAATTTAGCTACTAAACAATTATACACCCAACGAAGTGGCTTGTCAAACAGAATAATTAGTAAATGCAATTGGCATTAAATCTGATAAAGGATAGCTTTTAAATGCCTCCAATTGGTTCGAGCAAATCACCTTGAGCGTAGGCGTGCAATGCTCCACAAGCACCTGGCGACATATGCCACACGGCAGGACTATCTCGTCACTGTTCGCTACAATCGCAATCGCTTCAAACTGCCTAGCTCCTGCCATCAATGCACAAGACAACGCTACACGCTCCGCACAAATCGTCGCCCCAAACGAAGCATTTTCAATATTCGCACCCAAAAAGACCTCACCCTGACTAGATAAAAGTGCCACCCCTACTGTAAATTTCGAGTAGGGGGCATAGGATAGGCGCATAGCCTGCATGGCTTTTTTCATCAATTGTTGCTCATCCATTGCATTCACCTCAAAAATTTTGTTCATTAAAATTTTTCATGAAAGGTTCTTTTTATAACATCAACTTGTTGTTCTCTGGTCAATTTGATGAAATTCACCGCATAGCCAGAAACACGAATGGTCAGCTGCGGATACAGTTCTGGGTGCTCCATTGCATCTAATAGCATTTCTTTGTTAATGACGTTGACGTTAATGTGATGACCGCCACGGCTAAAATAGCTGTCCAGTAGCACCATAAGATTGGTTTTTTTCTCTTCCTCTTGCTTGCCAATCGCCTCTGGTACAATGGAAAAGGTGTAGGATATGCCGTCCTCACTGAAATCGTACGGGATTTTCGCCACCGAAAACATCGATGCCATGCACCCTTTTTTATCTCTGCCGTGCATAGGGTTTGCCCCTGGTGCGAACGGTTCACCGATTTTACGCCCATCTGGCGTATTGCCTGTTTTTTTGCCATACACGACATTCGAGGTGATGGTAAGGACAGACAATGTCGCTTTACTGAAACGATAGGTTTTTTGCTTGGTCAGCTTTTGCATGAAAAATTTCACTACACCAACCGCCATTTTGTCGACCTCGTCATTGTTGTTGCCGTAGGTTGG
>JACMMQ010000068.1 GCA_014378955.1 Clostridia bacterium | reverse complement strand
GGCAGGTTTTCTTTTTCCATCTTATCTTGAATTGCTTTTAAAATCTTTAAGGCATTATCTTCCATTGTATCGCTTTGTATCAGCTTTTTGTAAATCGCTTGTAGCTGTTTGGAATATTGCGTAAGCTCTTTGTGCTTCATAAAATCGACATCTTGAAAAACCTTACTGACCATATCGCTAACCTGTCCCATCTGTTTTTCTATACGCTCTAGCTTTTCATTTTTCAAGCTCTCTTTGATAATATTTTGCATCTCTTCCCTATCTTTTTGTACCGTATTTTTTTCAATCGGTGGTGCTGTTCTTTGATAAGGCTCGTCAATCACAGCGGTTAATTCAATCAACGGCTTTTGAAAGAAGCCCCTCCAGCCTTTTCTTCGAATTCTACGGGTGTTGATGATGATAGCCTCATCGCCTAAATCCGCTTTGACCTTATCAAATGCTTGTTTTTGTGTCTCTGCAATGTAGCTTTTTACTATTGCCATTTATACTGCCACCACCCCAACCGATTGTATTTCTACCATTTGCTCTAAC
The DNA here is from genome assembly GCA_014378955.1 of Clostridia bacterium. Classification (GTDB taxonomy): domain Bacteria; phylum Bacillota; class Clostridia; order SK-Y3; family JACMMQ01; genus JACMMQ01. The sequence continues at coordinate 5,196 of JACMMQ010000068.1, read as the reverse complement.
TCGTTATAATTGAGTACCACTAAATCTGGAAACATTTGCTCCGCCATTCGCTTCATGTACACCCTGACCATCGGGGACGTGAGCACGACTGGTTGTAATCCTTTTGTCATGAGCCTTGTTAGCTCTGTGGACAAGCTCCTTACGATGCTTTGAATTTTATCTGGCTCCATGGATAAATATGAGCCACCCTCCGTTTGTCTGATGCTTTCAAGGATGGTTTGCTCGAGCTTTGGCTCGATGGTCACCACGGTTGCTTTGCCATCTGGAAAATACTTGCGTGTGATGGTGCGTTTCATGCTCTGTCTGACGTATTCGGTCAGCATATCGGTGTCCCTTGTAACGGTCGCATAATCCCCAATTGTTTCAATAATGGTCACCATATCTCTGATGGGAATGCCCTCTTTTAAGAGGTTCGCCAACACCTTTTGCAAATCGCCAATGGATAAAAGCTTAGGTACCACTTCATCCACCAGTGATGGATGGGTTTCCTTGACGTTTTCTACGATTGCCTGTGTTTCTTGCCTACCTAGCAATTCATAGCCATACCGCTTGACGATTTCTGTCAAGTGCGTTGAAATGACGGACGGTACATCTACAATGGTGATGCCAAGCAGCTCCGCACGGTCTCGCATCTTTTTAGCAATCCATTTGGCTGGCATGCCAAATGCTGGCTCAATGGTGTCTATGCCCTCTATTTCATCCTCTATGCCATCGGGGTTCATCGCCAACAAATGGTCTGGCATGACTTCACCCTTCGCAACTTCATTGCCTCTAATTTTAATGACATACTCATTTGGTCTTAATTGAATGTTGTCTCTTAATCGCACCACTGGCACAATTAAGCCAAGCTCCATGGCACACTGTCGCCTAATCATGACCACACGGTCTAATAAATCGCCGCCCTGGCTTGTGTCTGCCAATGGGATAATGCCATAGCCAAATTCTAATTCTATCGGGTCAACCTGCAGCAGTGAATAAACATTTTCAGGTCTTCGATCTTCCTCTGTTTGCCTTTCCATTTCTTGCATTTCATCTGGCACATCGCTTTCTTCCTTTTCCTTTTTCAAGGTCGTACCCAAGAATATCATCAAACCCGCTAGCAAAAGCAGTGGAATGATAGGTAAACCAGGCACAAAGGTCAGCATGCCAAGCGCTGCACCTGTCATATTGAGTACCAACGGGTTTTTAAACAACTGCTTGGATAGGTTACTGCCCATGCTCTCGTCAGACGCTGCCTTGGTCACGATAATACCCATGGATGTCGATATTAAAAGTGCTGGCAACTGACTGACCAGGCCATCCCCTACTGTTGCAAGGGTAAAAATAGCGGCTACCTTGTCAATTGGCATATTCATCGTAAGCGTTCCAATAATGATACCACCTACGCTGTTAATAATGGTGATGATAATCGCTACAATGGCATCGCCCTTGACAAACTTACTCGCACCATCCATTGCTCCATAAAAATCCGCCTCACGCTGAATTTTCAAGCGGCGTGTGCGTGCCTGCAATTCCGTGATTAAGCCTGTGTTCAAATCCGCATCAATCGCCATTTGCTTACCAGGCATCGCATCCAAGGTAAAGCGAGCTGCTACTTCGGAAACACGCTCTGAACCCTTTGTAATAACGATAAATTGTACGATGATAATGATTAAAAAGATAATAAACCCGACAACGATATTACCCTGTATAACGAACGCACCAAACGATTTAATCACGTCTCCTGCTTCGCCACCGTTGCCCAATATCAAACGTACGGAGGAAACGTTTAGCCCTAGCCGAAACAGCGTCGTGATAAGGAGCAGGGAAGGGAATACCGAGAAATCCAGTGGTTCCTTCATATACAAGGCAGTCAGTAAAATGACCAGCGAGATACCCAAATTAATCACAATTAAAAAGTCTAAAACGTGCGGTGATAATGGGATGATAATCAATAAAACAACTGATATAATGACGATGGCTAGAAATATTTCTCCGTATTTCATTAATAATCCCCCCCTAATAGCCTATAATAAAGTTTTAATCAATTTTTTTCAAGAAATTGCGGGTATCAAAATGACCACGCCACCTTCGTGGCTACGAATGCAAAAAACGCATTCGTTTGGTCGAATAGCAGAAAATATTGCTACGCAATATTATGGGTAGCGCCCTTTGTCGTCGTCCGCAGACGGCGAAACCCAAACACACAAGAGTATTTTTCTTTGTTACTTTCTTTTTACGATAGAAAAAGAAAGTAAGGTTTTTTTATTATATTCTACAAACATTAAGCTTTCTGCCTCAGTTGGTACACAAAAGCCAAAATCTCTGCAACCGCCTGATAGAGATCTTCAGGAATTGCATCGCCTATTTCAGTGGTTTTAAATAGCGTTTGCGCAAGTGGCTTGTTTTCTACGATATTGATGTTATAAATTTTTGCTTGCTCTTTTATTTTAAGTGCTATCAAATCCTGCCCCTTGGCTATAACGACTGGTGCTTTGTTTTTCTTTTCATCATATTGTATCGCAATCGCAAAATGCGTCGGGTTGGTGATAACCACGTCCGCCTTGGGGATTTCCTGCATCATTCTACGCATCCCAATAAGCCTTTGTGCTTCTTTGATTTTACCCTTGACCTTAGGGTCCCCTTCCATGAGCTTATATTCATCCTTTATTTCCTGTTTGCTCATTTTGAGGCTTTTTTCATACTCCCACCGCTGGTAGCCATAATCAAAAACACCCATAATCAAAAGTGTCAGTCCAGCTTTCCACGTAATACTGATTAGTACATTCCATGTAATGAGTGCCGCTTGTGTCAAATCAATATTGATTAAGCTAGGAATTTGTTTAAAGCTTACCACAAACTCATTGTAAACAACGATGCCTATAATCAAAATCTTTAAAATGGATTTTAGCATTTCCACCGTTGCTTTGAGTGAAAAAAGACGCTTCAAGCCGCTGAATGGATTGATCTTGTCAAATTTCATTGCAATCAAATTGGGCTGAAATAAAAAGCCGACCTGCAAATAATTGGTCACGATGCCTGTTAAAAATCCAATCGCAAACAACGGACCACACACCAAGAAAAAATCCTTCAAGCACAGCATATACACATTCGGAAAATTAATAGACAAATCCTCCGAGAGGCTCATATACTTGCTGGAGATAAAATCTGCAAATAGCAGTTTTAAATCGTTGAACATCGCTGCACCAAAAACAGTAATGCCTAAAAAAGCAAACAGCAGGGTAATCGCGGCATTTAAATCAGCACTTTTTGCAATTTGACCTTTTTTCCGTGCCTCTCTTCGCCGCTTGGGGGTAGCCTGTTCTGTTTTTTCACCACTCATTGCGCCATCAATCCTTGTATAATTTTTAGTTGCCAAACAAACATTTGATCGAATGCGCCTTCAATAAAGACCACAAAGGCTGATAAAAACAAAATCATGACCACAAGCCCTAAAAACAGCTTAAGCGGTATACCCACCACGAACACATTCATCTGTGGCATGGTTTTTACAATAATCCCTAGCGCAAATTCAGTGATAACCGAAACTGCGATAATCGGGAATGCTACCTTGATGACCAATATAAAAAACCAGTTAAAATAGAGCAATAGCGTCTGAAACAACGCTGGACTAAACACAACCAACCCAGGCTTTATCAGTTCAAAGGAGTTAAACATCATTTGAATGATCATATGATGACCGTTTACCGTGAAAAACACCAATAATAAAATGGCATTTAAAAAATTACCCGACAAAGGAATTTGCATGCCAAATTGTGGGTCAAAAAAACTCGATAAGCCAAAACCGATTTGCATGTCAATGAGCTGTCCTGCAGCGATTGCAATGGTGAACACCACTAGGCTGATATAGCCTAAAAGCATACCCAAAACCATCTCTGTTGCAACATTAAAAAAAAATGCAAATAAATTTGCATTAACAGCATTTTGCGGCACTGGTAAAAGCATCATCATTATCATGCTCATTAACAAGCAAAACCCTATTCTTAATAAGCCCGGTAAATTTCTTCTGCCAAATATAGGCGAAACCACAATCAGCCCAAGAAACCGCATAAACACAAACAAAAAGGTTTCTATCCAGCCCTCTGTAACAAATGATAATCCAAACATAGGCGCCTACCCTGTGAAAGTATTGATTTGATTAAACAGCTTGAGTGTATAATCAATTAATAAATTCATCATCCATGGTCCTGAAATCAGAATAATCAACAACACCGCTATAATCTTTGGCACAAAAACCAAGGTTTGATCGTTAATTTGCGTAGTCGCCTGAAAGATTGATATAATCAATCCGACCAGTAAGCCTACCCCTAATATCGGTGCTGATGCAAGGATCACGACGTATAGTGCTTGTCTACCAATTGTTATGACTTCTGCTTGACTCATACATCCCACTCCTTTCCTATTTAAAGCCAGATACCAACATTTTTATAATTTGCAGCCAGCCGTCCACCATGATAAACAATAAAATTTTAAAGGGAAGCGATATCATCATAGGTGGCAGCATCATCATGCCCATGGTCATCAGTGTACTTGAAACAATCATATCAATGATGATAAAGGGTATGAAAATAAAAAAGCCAATTTGAAATGCCCGTTTCAATTCACTAGTAATAAAGGCTGGAATAATCACCATATTATCAATGTCTTCAACCTTTGCAGGTGCTGATTTTTTCGATAGACTGATAAATAAATTTAAGTCCTTTGGGTAAATCTGCTTGAGCATAAAGGTTCTTAAGGGTGTCATCGCATTGGTAAACGCTTGCTCTTGCGTGATGGTGTTTTGTATAAAGGGCTGATACGCTGTGGTGTTAATTTCATCAAACACAGGCGCCATCACAAAAAAGGTGAGAAACAACGCTAAGCCTATCAGTATTTGATTAGGGGGCATTTGCTGTATGCCAATGGCTGTACGAACAAACGACAGCACGATAATAATTCTTGTAAATGCAGTCATCATAATTAAGATGGACGGTGCCAAGGATAAAATCGTTAGCATAAATAACACATTCAAACTATTTGCCGCTTCCGCAGAATTTTTAGAGGGGTTCACATTGATCCCAAAATTTGGAATGGCTATCGGTTCTGCGTGAGACTTGAGCGCATTCTAGCCTTAGATCATCGCTGAAAAAAGCAACAGTTTGAGCGTTTGATTGGTTTTATTTCTGTTCGTCATCTGAATTTTCCTTCCCTTTATGC
>JACMMQ010000067.1 GCA_014378955.1 Clostridia bacterium | reverse complement strand
TATTGTTGTCCGCAGACAACGAAATCCAAACACTCAAAGAGTATTTTTCTTTGTTACTTTCTTTTTGCGATAGAAAAAGAAAGTAAGGTTTTAAACTGTGTCAAGGTCAATAATGCTTATCATGCGAAAAATGTCGCTTTCTTCTATTGTAAACTTTTTTCTAATAATGTCAAGCGATTAAGTGCGGTATGTTTTACTAAAAAATAACAAAACGTCCCTTGCTTGTGCGTCAAGTTATGGTACAATAGTGGTAACATTAAGGATGAGGAGTGGACTTTTTGAAATTATTTCTTGATACAGCCAACGTAGCAGATATTCAAAAGGCAAATGATTTAGGGGTAATCTGTGGCGTTACGACCAACCCATCATTGATTGCAAGGGAAGGTAGAGACTTTGTAGAAGTGGTAAAGGAAATTACGTCCATCGTGGACGGACCCATCAGCGCTGAGGTCATAAGCATGGTCGCTGAGGGGATGGTTTTGGAAGCAAATGAATTGGTCAAAATTCATAAAAATATTGTTGTTAAAATACCTATGACCTTAGAGGGCTTAAAAGCCGTTAAAATATTGTCCAATGCAGGCATTAAAACAAACGTGACACTTATTTTCTCGTCCACGCAAGCACTTCTAGCAGCACGCGCAGGTGCTTCCTATGTCAGCCCATTTTTAGGCAGATTGGACGATATTGGCATGAACTTGATTGAAGAGATTGTGGATATTTTCAACACACATGGCATACAAACAGAAATTATCGCAGCAAGCATTAGAACTTCTATTCACGTCATTGATGCAGCACGTTTAGGTGCACACATTGCGACAGTGCCCTATCAAGTTATCGAACAAATGTCCAAGCATCCACTGACCGATGCAGGCATTGAGCGCTTTTTGAAGGATTGGGAATCGGTGCCTAAGTAGGCTTACCTACATTAGCATAAATTATTACCACAATTCGCACGGTTTAGGTCTTTCTAAACGGTGTGGTTTGTGGTATTATTTTTATATTAAGGTAAAAAAGAGGGATAAACCATGTTTGATTTACAAACAATATTGCAAGCCATTACACCGTTAGATAAAAATGCACAAGTGCAAGCAAAAGCAAGACTGGACAATTTAACAAAGCCCATTGGATCATTGGGTACTTTGGAAACGATGGTCATTGCACTTTGTGGCATCACAGGCGATATCATACCTGACATACGCAAAAAGTGCATCATTATCATGTGTGCGGACAATGGTGTGGAGCGTGAAGGGGTGAGCTCTTGCCCGCGTGAGGTGACCGCCACGGTCACGTGCAATTTCACCAAAGGCATAACGGGCGTGAATGTGTTAAGTCGTTTTGTGGGTGCAGACATTCAAATCATCGATATAGGCGTGGATTCGGACATCAATCATCCGCAAATTTTGAATAAAAAAATAGCATATGGCACAAATAATATCGCCCTCGGTGCTGCGATGACCGAATTACAAGCACTTGAAGCAATTGCGGTTGGGTTTTATGCAGTGGAAAATTTGGTGACGCAAGGCGTGCATGTATTGGGCATGGGCGAAATGGGCATCGGCAATACAACCACCTCAGCGGCAGTGATTGCGGCATTGAGCGGTGAAGCTGTTTCAGAGGTTGTGGGAAAGGGTGCGGGCTTGACATCGCAAGCGTTTGCACATAAAATACACATTGTCGAACAGGCACTTTCGGTCAATCAGCCAGACCCAAGCAATGCACTGGACGTATTACAAAAGCTAGGTGGGTTTGATATAGCGGGGTTAGTGGGCACATGCTTAGGCGCCGCATATTTTAAAAAGCCTATCGTATTAGATGGCTTTATAGCTGGTGCAGCAGCACTTGTAGCAATACGGCTTAATCCACTTGTCGCACATTATTTAATCGCCTCACACACATCAGCGGAGCCAGGTACAGCGGTTATCAACCGCCAGCTTGGTATCACACCACCACTTATGCTAGAAATGCGATTAGGCGAAGGCACAGGTGCGGCGATGGGGTTTTTCTTAATAGATGCGGCGATGGCAACCT
>JACMMQ010000066.1 GCA_014378955.1 Clostridia bacterium | reverse complement strand
TTCGATGAGATTTGGCATTTCCAATACTTCATCGATTTTTGAGTAGCTCATTCTCGTGTTTTTACCTAATTGCACGGCATGTACCACGTTCCATCACCTCATTCATTTTTTCGGAAAAAATATTAAGAAACATATTTCTAAAGTCATCTCTACCAATTAAATATAATCATCATAAATAATATACCACTACGGGAAAATTCTACCAAAACTAAAACTTTGCATTCAGCACCTAGCATACCCCATTACACGTTTAAATATACATGGATTTGATTGCATCAGAAAAAACCACATAGTTCCCCATTGTGATGCAGATAATTATTATAACGTGTTTGTCAATGATTGTCAAGAAAAATCATCAAAATCTTGCAAAAATTTTACTGTTATACCCTATATGAAAACGAGATTAGTACCCCGTTATAATATTCATTATTGAAAAAATCAATTGCACGCAAAAAATGGAGTAAGCAAACGCTTACTCCAAATAAATCAGTATTTAATTATTTTGCGTCTACTACTGCCATGTGTGCAATCAAATCTACAACCTTGTTGGAATAGCCCCACTCGTTGTCATACCATGAAACCAATTTCACGAAATTGTCATTCAAAGCGATACCAGCATCAGCATCAAAGATGGATGTGCGTGCATCGTGAATGAAATCTGTTGAAACTACAGCATCTTCGGTATAGCCTAAAATACCAGCCAATTCATTTTCAGAAGCTTTTTTGATAGCTGCTTTGATTTGCTCATAAGTAGCAGGTTTTTCTAAACGGCAGGTTAAGTCAACAACTGAAACGTCCATTGTTGGTACACGGAAAGCCATACCAGTCAATTTGCCGTTCAATTCAGGAATAACCTTGCCTACTGCCTTAGCAGCGCCAGTGGAAGAAGGGATAATGTTAGCCGCAGCTGCACGTCCGCCTCTCCAGTCCTTTTTAGAAGGACCATCAACGGTCTTTTGTGTTGCGGTTGTTGCATGTACCGTGGTCATCAAGCCTTCAACGATACCAAAGTTATCATTGATAACCTTTGCTAAAGGTGCTAAGCAGTTTGTTGTACAAGAAGCATTGGATACAACTGTCATATCCTTTGTATATTTATCATTGTTTACGCCCATAACAAACATTGGTGCATCGTTTGAAGGAGCCGAGATAACGACCTTTTTAGCGCCACCCACAAAGTGAGCAGATGCGCCATCAATGGATGTAAATACGCCTGTGGACTCCACTACATATTCAGCGCCACATTCGCTCCATTTGATGTTTTCTGGTTTCATTTCTTGAAAAATTGTGATGGTTTTGCCATCGACAACCAATTTGTTGTCTTTGATTTCAATTGTACCCTTGTATTGTCCATGTACGCTATCATAACGCAACATGTACACCATGTAATCCAAATCAATGAATGGGTCATTGATCCCAGTTACTACGACATCATTACGGTCTAATGATGCGCGAAATACCAAACGACCGATACGTCCAAATCCGTTAATACCAATTTTAACTGCCATTTTTCATTCCTCCTAATATTCAAAAAAGTTTTCAAAAGCCTTACCCTACATATAATATCCTATTTCATCAAATTTTACAAGTGTTAATAGTTAAAATTTTAACACCTTTTTTCCTGTACTTTCATATAATATATATAAAAACTAGGCTATTTGTCCAATAATACTAATCTAAGATTAGTATTATATGGCGAAAAAAGGGGAAATTTTCCGATAAATATTTCTCATATACCCCTTTACAAATGCGTTCATTTTAGATATAATAACACTTGCAAACGACCTGAACTGTACGACACACCTTTTATTTTGAACCTACATTTTTACTACGGGAATCCGAGCTGCAATTATAAATGTCAGGCCCTAAGCTAATTCCCATTTTCGGGCGAGGGAAGGCAGATACTTTGATAGGAACCCCACTTAGCGCAAGCTGGGTGTCAAAATGGAAAGGACCGGCACTTTGGGATTTGCAAAATTATACACTCACAAACCCATGATAAAAGCAAAGGCTTCGGCTTTTGCTTTTTTTGTGTTAAAAGTTCTTTGCAAGGTTACATTATGCTTGCAAGCATCGAAAATGTCGTGTACACTAAAAGCAAAGCTTTATTCGGAGGACTGGAATATGAAAATATGCCCTTATTGTCAAAACAATATAAAAGATGAAATGAAAAAATGCCCTTTTTGCGGGAGTACTGTAGCGCTCATACGCAGTAGCTTTTATGACCAATCTGCCCCATTACCACAGGTCGAGCACCTATTAAACCAGACCGATACACCCATTGCGTTCACGCAAGCATCCCCATACTTAGCAAATGGCGTGAAGGTTTTCGTTTCGATCATCGCCACCATTCCTTTTATCGGACAAATTGTTGCCATCATTTGTGCGATTGTTTGGATGAATGCCAAAGACCAAGACCGTAAATCGTTCGGAAGTGCTTTGCTGTCCGCTGGACTCATACTATTTTTCCTCACCTGTATGTTTTGTTTTGGCTATTTAATGATTGTTGCGGTTATAAACAGTGGCATTGATCTCAATGAAATTTTTAATTCAATTGTTAAGTAAAGGAATGGAAATTGCATCATGACAAAACAACAGCTCCGCAAGCATTATTTAGCGTTAAGAGATGCAATTGCGCCACAAGCAATCATCGAAAAGAGCTATACAATCCATAACCAAATACTGTCTCTACCGCTATACCAAGAGGCACAGTTTGTGTTGTGCTATTTGCATTTTAGAAGTGAAGTACATACGCATAGTATTACAAAAGATGCATTACAACAAGGCAAAAAGGTTGCTGTGCCTGTTGTTGATTTTTCCCGCAATGTCTTACAGCTTGTTCAAATTCATTCCCTTGATTTCGAGCAAGATTATATCAAAAACAAGTATGGCATATTCGAACCCAAAATTCGTCAGTACCTATCACCGAAATTAATTGACTGTATGCTTGTACCTGGGGCGGTGTTTGATGTGACTGGCGCACGTATCGGCTATGGCGGTGGTTATTACGACAAGCTCTTGTGTGAGAGTACTTGCATGACCGTCGGACTTGCGTTTGATTTTCAACTATTGCCCGTGCTCCCCGAGGAGCCGCACGATAAAAAAATGGACATCTTAGTGACTGAGGAAAGGGTCGTGATAACATGCTCACCATTGGCAAGGTAACTGTACGAGGCGCAAATTGGCTGCTCTTGATTACGCTGGCTTTACAGCTTGTAATTGGTGCATGCATTGGTTTGGGCATCAAATGGTATACACATACCGTCGGCTATAGCTTCGCCGAACAACCCAAGCTGTACAGCACCATCATTTTGGTTGAGGTGTTTGCTGTGCTCATTCCAACGCTCATTTATCTTGCCCGAAAAAAGGTTAACGTACGAGAAACGCTTAGACTCAATCCAATCGCTTGGCGTACATCATTCATGATCGTCATATTAGCACTGTCAGGTCAATTTGTCGCACTGCTCATTTCCATTCCAATGAATATTTTTCTTAGCCTTTTTGGGCAGTTACCACCTGCATCCGTACCCATTCCAAACACCCTCGAGGAATGTCTCATAGGTGCTTTAATCATTGGTTTCTTTCCTGCAATATGCGAGGAAATCTTAAGCCGTGGTGTGCTGTTACGTGCTTATGAACTCCGTGGCACAAAGGCTGCAATCGTCATTTCCGGATTGTTCTTTGGTATCATGCACATGAATTTACAAAGTATTGCAGCCACGACTTTTCTAGGGATGTTTTTAGCATACATCGTGATTAAAACCAACTCCATCTATGCCGCCATGCTTGCACACTTCGTCAACAACTTTTTCAGCATGTTTTGGGGTTATTTTGCAAAGGGTTATACCGACCAAATGACCACTGAATTCGGACTGGTGATATTAGGCATTATGCTTGCATCGGTGTTTATCTTTATGGTCACGTTTGTGATTTTCAGAAGCCATCTCCCCCCTATTGCCCTAATACCCTCTATCAGTAGCCGTGCAAAGCACATGAAAGCGGCGTTTGTGAATACGCCCGTTATGATTACGGTGGTGTTATATGTCTTGATGGCAGGGGTGCTGATGGCGGAGATTATGAAGATTTTGCCTGTGAAGTGAGGGGTAAATATTCAACCGTAATTACACATTGAATAAATTGTTAACACGACGGAAAATATCCGTTGTGTTTTTTTATCTATAATTCCTTTCAATTTATAAATCATACATTGGAAGGTTGTAATTATCGTAAATAAATATTGCCAATAATTTATTTATATGGTAAAATCAATCAGTAAATCAATTTATTGTAAAAAAAGGGGGAAAGAAATGAAAATTAAAAATTGCATTTTGTTATTTTGCGTATTCATTTTATGCTTAATACTCAGTATAACAATTTTCGCAGAAGAATCAACAAGGTTAAAAGTGATTGTAAATGGTAACGAGATTAAAACAGAGGCAAAAATAATTGACGACCATGTATATGTGCCAATTAGAGCGGTGAGTGAATCGATGGGTGCAAAAGTTTCGTGGAATGGAAATACAAGCACCGCAACAATTTCTTCTGCTTCAAATGATGAAATTGTGCCCGAAGTTATTAAAACTGTTAGCCCAAGTATAGTTGGTATCATTGGTACCTTAAATGATAGCGGGGATTATTCCAATCAAAATAAATACATTGATCAATTTGTACATGGTACAGGGGTTATCATTAAATCAGACGGGCGTATTCTTACAAATGCACATGTTGTAAAAGATATGGGTAAAATTGTTGTCGTATTGACCGATGGTTCTGGTTATGAAGGAAAGCTTGAATATATTGATGAAGACTCTGATTTAGCAACTGTGCGAATCAAACAAACTAATTTGCCTACTGCCACACTCGGAAACAAGGATGATATTATATCCGGAAAAGGCGTTATAGCAATTGGTACGCCATTGTCCTTTTCATTAAGAAATTCTGCTTCTATAGGGATTATAAGCGGTTTAAATCGTAGTATTAATAGTGCATACAAGCTTATTCAAACAGATGCTGCAATTAA
>JACMMQ010000065.1 GCA_014378955.1 Clostridia bacterium | reverse complement strand
TGCCCTCACGAGGCTTGAGTGTCAAGCCCTTTACGCTAATGCCTCCTAATGTATTCAAATCAAAATATTTGCCATATTCACGCCCAAAGCCAAAGGTGCCAGAAGCGGTCACAACGGGATTGTTGAGCGTCACGCCTGCGATATTAACGGACAAATCACGCATCAAAAATCACCTCACTTGCCCAATAAACAGGGCCTGTTTTGCACACATGCTCATAGCCTTTTTTGGTTTTACAAGCACACACCAAGCATGCGCCAATGCCACAGCCCATGCGTTGCTCCATCGACACCTGACACGGTATGTTTTTTGCGTTCGCCATTTCCACAACACATTTAATCATAACCTCTGGACCACATGCGTAAATGATGTCAATGGGGTGATTTTCAAGCTGATTTTCCGCAAGCTGTGGTACATAACAGTGCTCGCCATAGCTGCCATCATCGGTTGAAATCAATAAATGGTGACTGGTTTGTGAAAAATCATTTTCTAGCACCACTTGCGATTGATTGCGAAAGCCTAAGCATGTGACGGGGGTGCTTATTTTTTTGGATAATAGTAATAGTGGAAATACGCCAATGCCACCGCCAATGAGCAACGGTCTTTTATAGCGTGGGTCAACGGTAAAGCCATTACCCAACGGACCTATGACGTCTAAGCTGTCACCAATATTTTTCATGGCGATCAAGCGTGTGCCCTCTCCTTTGATTTGAAAGAGGATACGCACATCGCCCGTTTGCACATCGACATCACAAATGCTTATCGGTCGGCGAAGGAGCGGTGCGATGCCGTCATTTGTACGGATGTGCACAAACTGTCCAGCTTTTGTATTTTGTGCAATGGTTACACTTTGAAAGGTCATGTCCACGACGCCATTTTCAAGCATTCCCTTTTGCGTGATTTTACAAAGTTCTACTTGCTCAAATTTTGGTAATGTCAACGACATCGACATCCTTTTCTTCCATATTTAGTTTCATTGCGGTGATAACTGCCTTGGCTGTATCAAGTGAGGTCAAGCAAGGAATGGACTGTTCCACCGCTTTTCGTCTGATTTTAAAGCCATCACGAAGCTTTTGACGTCCACGTGTTGGGGTGTTAATGACCAAATGAATTTTACCCGATTGTATAACATCTAAAATGTCAGGCTTTGTATCGCCAATTTTTTTCACAGCATTGGTTGCGATACAATTTGAATTCAAGGTATGTGCAGTTTTAGCGGTAGCGTACAGCGTAAAACCAAGCTTTTGAAAATCGTCCGCAATGCTTAAAAGCTCTTGCTTATCGCTATCTCGCACGGTCATCAAAACGCCACCTGCACGAGGAATGCGAATGCCTGCACCAATCAAGCCCTTATAGAGCGCCTGCTCAAAGCTTTCAGAAATACCAAGCACTTCGCCAGTGGACTTCATTTCGGGTCCTAAGCTAATGTCCACATCGTGCAGCTTTTCAAATGAAAAGACGGGTACTTTAACTGCAATAAATTTGCCCTCTGGATGAAGCCCTGTGCCATAGCCCATGTCACGTAGCTTTTCGCCAATGACACATCGTGTTGCAAGGTTAACCATCGGGATGTTTGTCACCTTACTGATATAAGGAATGGTACGGGATGAACGAGGATTGACCTCGATGACATATACCCTTTCAGCATGTAAAACAAACTGTATGTTCACAAGCCCGATTACGTTTAAAGCTTTTGCCAAACGATAGGTGTATTGCTCGATGATATCTTTATATTTTTGCTCAATGGTTTGTGTCGGATATACTGAAATACTATCACCAGAATGCACGCCTGCACGCTCTAGGTGCTCCATAATACCAGGGATTAAAACATCCTCGCCATCACATATTGCATCCACTTCAATTTCCTTACCCATCATATATTTATCCACTAAAATTGGATGCTCTTGCTTGGTACGATTGATAATTTCCATGAATTCTTTGATATCACTGTCAGAGAAGGCGATTTCCATCCCTTGTCCACCCAATACATATGAAGGACGAATTAAAACTGGAAAGCCCAGCTCCTTTGCAGCCGCAACTGCTTCTTCCAAGGTATAAACCATTTTACCAGCAGGGCGTGGAATGCCACACTTTTCAAGAATTTCGTCAAACTTTTCTCTATCTTCTGCCGCATCTACATTATCCGCAGACGTGCCTAGAATGGTTACCCCTAAATTGTGCAAGGTTTGTGTCAATTTAATGGCGGTTTGACCCCCGAATTGTACAATCGCACCATCTGGTCGTTCAGTTTCAACAATCGCCTCAATGTCCTCTGGCGTAAGCGGCTCAAAATACAATTTATCCGCCGTATCAAAGTCGGTGGACACCGTTTCAGGGTTGTTATTCGCAATAATGGTTTCGTAACCAGCGTCTCTTAACGCCCAAACTGAATGCACGGAGCAATAGTCAAATTCTATCCCTTGACCAATTCTGATAGGCCCCGAACCAATAACCAAAACCTTCTTTTTATCGGTTCTTTTTGCTTCAGTTGTTTCGTCATAGGTCGAGTAATAGTAAGGCGTAACCGCTTCAAATTCTGCCGCACAGGTATCTACCATTTT
>JACMMQ010000064.1 GCA_014378955.1 Clostridia bacterium | reverse complement strand
GCGGATAAATCCTGCCCCTATAATCAAAAATTATTGATAGTTAATAATAGGTATTGCGAAATGCAAATTAAATTCCGTGGATAACTTTTTGTTAAACATTAAAATTTAAAGATTTTTTGCTAGCTGTCATTCCGAGCGCATACAACGAGGAATCTCATACGCAGTAGTTATAGTGATAGCAAATATGAGATTCCTCACTACGTTCGGAATGACAAAAAAGGGCGTGTTGATTTTTTTTTGTTAGTCCAAAATAAACGCACAATAAGTACAAAAACAAAAAGACTTAAAGCTCTGATAATTAGTAGGTTTGCGGAGTTTCGCAATTACCTAGATAGTTGATAATAATAGGAGTAACCATGAAACCAAAAAACAAAGCACACATCGCAACCATCGGCGCTGCTACCATTGCACTATCAATCATTTTCCTATTTGCAGCATCCATTGCACCCACAGGACGATTTTTATTATTTGCGATAGCAACCATGCTATCCATCGCCGTTGTCATTGAGTGCGGTTTAGCGTGGGCGTGGACGTCCTATGCCGCAACGGCAATTTTAGCGTTGTTCCTAGTGCCAGACAAAACAATGGTGTTCCTTTACATCTTATTTTTTGGCTATTACGGCATGGTCAAAATGTACATCGAAATGCTTCAAAAGCTTTGGCTGGAATGGACCATTAAAATGACACTTTTTGCTGTTGTATCGTACATCATCGGTTTTTTATTAGCAGGACTAATTGGACTAAAACTACCTGCGAACTACTCGATGCTCATCCTATGGGGCATCGCAATTGTAGGCTTCACCCTCTATGACATTGGTTATAGCAGTGCCGCAAATTTGTATATACACAGCTTACAAAGATATTTAAAATTCAAACGATAAACCGGAGGCATTATGGCAATTAAACTAATCGCAATCGACTTAGACGACACCTTGTTAGGGCACGACCTTACAATTAGCGAACGCAATATAAAAGCCATTCAAAAAGCACAGGCAAAGGGCATTAAGGTCACGCTTGCATCGGGACGTGCTACACCTGCAGTTGCACAATTTGTTCAAGAATTGAACATTGATGTGCCCATCATTACCTACCAAGGCTCAAAGGTGGTGGACACCCAAACGGGCGAAATTTTGTTTGCAAAGGAGGTTTCTCCAGAACAGGCAATGCCCATTGTCAAGTTTTGTGAGGAAAACGACTTGCACCTCAATACCTATGTAGGTGATGTGGTGCAAATTGAAGCACTCAACGACAAAATTGAAGACTATTTACGTTTTAACAAGGCAATGCCACATCAAGAGGTCGGGAAAATGAGTGATTGGCTCAAAGCACCTTCCACCAAGCTATTGATGATTGATTCAAACGAGCGACTACATATTTTAAAACCACAAATTGAAGCACTGTGTGATGCGTCCTTAAATGTCATGTTTTCAAAGCCTATCTTCTTAGAAATTATCCACAAGCAAGGCACGAAGGGTGCAGGCGTTGACTTTTTAGCGAAGATGTACGGCTTTGAACCAGAAGAGGTCATGGCTATCGGGGACACATACAACGACGTTTCGATGATCACCTATGCAGGCGTAGGGGTGTGCATGGCAAATGGGCCGCTTGACGTACGCATGCAGGCAGACTATGTAACGTTGTCGAACGAAGCGGATGGCGTGGCATTTGCGATTGAAAAATTTGCCCTAAACAGCGAGGCATAAATTAATAAATGATTTTGTTCTAATTTTATACACCCCCTCATACATTGTTATTGATAGATGGGATTTTGCACAAATCTAAATCGCTAAGAATGTATGAAGGGGGTTTTTTCATGGCAATTGCGCTTTCTAAAGAAAATATGTTAGTGAAAGCCACGGTGGCGGAAGCGACGTTTCAAACGCTCGTTGAAGGGGACATTATAGTGCCTGACGTGAAGCCAGATATTGGCGAGGTGCTTCAAGTAGATGGGGTTATACTTATTCATAAACAAGAGCCATTGCATGACCGCGTGTCCATAGGCGGTTCGGTGCAGTTTACCATTCTATATGTACCTGAAAATCAGGCTGGCGTTGTGAAAAGTATTCGTACCTCGTTTAATTTTAATCACATCGCAGATGTACAGGGTGTACGCCCAACGATGCACATGAAGCTTTTATCTGATGTGGAGCATGTAGATTTTTCACTCATCCACAGCCGCAAATTAAATGTAAAAGCAGTTGTCAGTTTAAAAACCAACATCAGTGAACAAAAAAATCTGGAATTCATTACGGATATTGATGAACCCAATATTGAAAGCTTCAAACAGACCATTAAGGTATTTCGTGTGCTCGGGGACGCGAGTGAGCAAATTTCTTTGAAGGAAGATTTAGAAGTGCCAAGCGGTAAGCCTTCCATCAATGAAATCCTCAAAAGTAATGCGGAAATTAGCGGTAAAGACGCTAAAGTGATGCAAAATAAAGTGTTTATCAAGGGTGACCTGTATATCAATACATTGTATACAGGTGAATTGAATGAGGATGGCTTGCAGGTCATGGAACATATCATGCCATTTACAGAGGTGTTTGCAATCGAGGGTGTACAGGAGGGTGCTAACGTACAAGTTGATTGCCAGGTTCAGGATATTTTCTTTGAACCAAAAGAGGATGCGGATGGCGACGTGCGTGTAATGACCATGAGTGCTATCATTCAAGCATCCGTAAGCGTAGGCGTAGAAGTAACGTGTAAGACAATTGCAGACTGCTATCACACCGTTGACGAATTGAGCGTCAAGCACGAACAAATTGCGCTTGAGCAAATTATTGAGGACGTAAAGGCGCAAATTCAGTCAAAGGAAGTGATTGCCTTAGAGGACGGACAACCGAACATGATACAGGGCTGCAACTTGACGGCAAAACCATACATCGCTGATATCAGCATAGCAAATGGCAAGCTTACAGCGGATGGCATTTTGGAAGTATCCTTCCTTTATTTAACGGATAGTGCACAACAACCGATATACAATATCAAACAAGAAATACCATTTCAATATGTATTGGATTTGCAATCGAAGGAGGGCGATTTGTCAGGCGATATCAAGGCAGAGGTTTCCCATGTGAGCTTTGCAATCAATAATCAAAGAGAAGTGGAGGTTCGTGCAATTATAGCGCTAGATAGTAAGGTGATTAAGCCTAGCACAACGGAAGTAATATCTGATATAGATGTCTTGTCAGGGGTGAAATGTATTTTGCCCAGTCCAAGTATTATCATTTATTATGTGCAAAAGGGCGATAATCTGTGGAAAATAGCACGTAAATATAAAACGACAGAGCAAGATATATTGACCATCAATGATACGGTGAATTTTGATAAGCTTACCGTGGGATTGCAATTATTTATTCCAAGAAGGTCGAGAAAGTGCGGATAATTACATAAAATTTTAATTGCATATGTCGTTATATTCAAAAAACACACCATTTGGTGTGTTTTTTTCCAATTATTTGAATAAATGTTTTGATATTCTCCTATAATTATGTTATTATATGGAATAATAACATAATTATGAGCAGGAGACCTTGAAATGATATCAGCTAAAACGCCCCAAAGCACTGAAATACATATGACGGAATTGGTTTTACCCAATGACACGAATTTACTAGGCAATTTGTTAGGCGGTCGATTGATGCACTGGATTGACATTTCAGGCGCAATGGTTGCTTCTCGCCATGCGCAAAAGACGGTTGCGACCGTAGCGATGGACAGCTTAGACTTCAGACATCCTATCAAGATGGGCGAGCTGGTGATGTTACATGCTAAAATCACTTGGGTGGGCAAAACATCTATGGAGGTGTTGGTGAACGTATGTGGCGAAAACCTAAAAACGGGTGAAGTAATCAAAACCAACCAAGCCTTTTTAACCTTTGTCGCATTGGATGAGCAAGGCTTACCCTCGGCTGTTCCTGCTTTGATACTAGAAACAGCGCAAGAGCAAGTGCTTCACGCACAGGCACAGGACAGAAAAAAAGCAAGGCTACAAAGAAAACAACAGTAGAAAATCATTTCATAAACAGGGGGGGCATTCTATGGGCTATGATTCAAAATTCTTAGACGTTAAGATGCGCGCTATCATTCATAAAATGCAAGTCGGCACTATTTTTTCAAGGAAAAATAGTGAAGCAGCTTTTTTAGAAAGCGAATATATGTTTAGAATGATCGCAGAGCAAAATGTTTTGGGCATTATGATTATTCAGGACGATATCGTCAAGTATGCCAACCAAGCAGCAGGCAACATCTTTGACTATGACAAAGCTGAAATGCTCAAATGGGAAAAAGGCGCATACATTCAGATGTTTGACGATTGCTTTCAGGAGCTGGCACATCATCAAATCAATGTGAGTGAGCATGATAGTACCGATCGCCTTGTACGTTATTTGTACAAGGTGAATACCAAAGAGCAAGAAGAAAAATGGGTTGAATTTTTTATTGAAAACATACAATATGAGGGTTTAAAGGCCTCGTTGATTACGATGGTAGATGTTACACTGCAAAAATCGAAGGATGATGAGCTGGTATATTTAAGCAACCATGACCTAGGCACTGGACTGTTTAATCGCACCTACTTTGAAAACCAGCTAGAGTTATTAGATTCAAGCTGTGATTTGCCTATATCCATTATTATAGGTGATGTCAATGGACTTAAATTAACCAATGATGTGTTTGGGCATCAAAAGGGAGATGAACTGCTTAAAAGCATTGCCAATATTCTAACCAAAGCCGTTCACAATAAAGGAATCGTAACCCGATGGGGTGGGGATGAGTTTGCAATTTTGTTACCCAAAGCGCCCAGTATTTTTGCAGATATTATTGTCAACAGAATAAAAGATTTATGCAGTCTAACGACCGATGCGCCAATAAAGCCAAGCATTGCAATAGGTTGCGCCACGATGGAGCGGTGCGACCAAGACATTCAACTCGTATTAAAAGAAGCGGAAGATAGGATGTATCGCCACAAGCTCGTAGAGTCGAAAAGTGTACGCAGTGGCATTATCGCTTCGCTTGAAAAGATGCTTTTGGAAAGAGATTTTGAAACGGAGGAGCATGCAAAGCGCCTTCAACTGATAAGCGCTCAAATTGGCGAGAAAATGGAGCTTTCTGATAATGACATGGATGCACTTAGCTTGCTGTCCATTTTACACGACATCGGGAAAATAGCCATACCAGATCATATTTTATTAAAGCCAGACAAGCTCACGCCCGAAGAGTGGAAAGAAATGAAGAAACACGCAGAAATCGGCTATCGCATCGCTTCGTCATCACAGGAGCTGTCACATGTTGCGGAATACATTCTATCACATCATGAACGCTGGGATGGACAAGGCTATCCAAGAGGACTCAAAATGGAAGAAATACCCAAGATTGCACGCATTTTAACCATCGTTGATGCCTATGATGCAATGACAAGCACAAGACCGTATAAAAAGCCAATTAGTCATGCAGCTGCCATAGAGGAAATTAAGCGGTGTGCAGGCACACATTTTGATCCAAGCATTGTAGCGGTTTTTGTGGATTTGTGGGTAGGGTAAACATAAAATAATATGTGTATAAATAGCCGTCGCTTTTTGTTGGTTATAAGAAAAAAGATGACTTACGCACTTATCGTAAGTCATCTTTTTAAGTATGTAATTATTTAATATTACCTCGTGTAGGTACACTCCACTATTTTATGTATGAACAACAATAATCACAAACTTCCCTAACAACCAGCTTAAACTTACTATTGCTTGGCACTTCAAAGCTTTGCCCCTCTGTAAAGGTCTGCCAATCCGTTTGATTGGGCAATAAAACATCCATTGAGCCGCCCAATACTTCCATGATTTCCTTTGCAACGGTACCAAATTCATATTCGCCTGGGAGCATGATGCCCAAGGTTTTCTTTTCGCCATCCGCAAAAACAACGGTACGGCTTGTCACCTTGCCATCAAAATAGACATTTGCTTTTTTAATTACATTTACGTTTTGAAACATTTCATATGCCTCCTATACTATCGTTTGCACTATTATACACGATAGGGAGGTGAAGGACAATATTTTTTGCGAAATTTATAAACCAATTAATAATAGCGCTACGACAATCAATATTAGAAATTCATCTTGTATTTCCTCACGGAGTAGTAAAAAGAGCAGGCCAATGAGTATTAAATCATCCATATGAAAATTACAAAAGATGTTTTGTAATGCGCTAAACGGGTTGTTTGAAACAATGTGGCTGGTAAAGTTGCTTGACTGTGCTTTTTGAGGCTTAATCATTTCAGCATCTTCCATTGCCACATTTTCAACCACGGTTGGCATGGCTTCAGGTGACATAGCTGCCGCTTCGCCTTGTGGATAGTAGCGTCTATACATATGTATTCCCCCTTACAATTCGGTCATTATTTTTGAAATTTTTGTAAATTGTACCATTTGAATAGCGGAGTCGATTTTTGAATTACGACGACTATTTAAATACGGTTTAAGTGCCATGAGTAAATTTACACGGCTATCAGGCGCTGTGGACACCTTGTCATACACTTCTTTGATACGCATTATGGTAGTCATCGTATCGTCTATGGATAGCTTTGAAGCGCTTGGTTGTTCGGGTATGTGCTGTGCTGGTGCAATTTGAGCCTCGAATTTCGGCTCGGGATGGGTTGTGTTTGTGCTGCTGCTATTACTATTTTGCATTAAACCCATCAAGGCCTTAAGCGCTTCTTGCGCCTGCTCATTTTGGAGCAATTCCTTGAAGGGGGCTATTTTATCTAAAATGTTATCTGCCATCATTATCACCTCATATTCTTTATTTATAAATTATTTCCCTGGTTGATTTAGGTAATCACGCATCTTTTGTAACAAATCAGGATTGTTAGAGAGCTGTGTTAACAACGATTCTTGGTCAAGGTTTTGTAAGGTTTTTGAAAAATCTTCTAATTTTTCGGGGTTTTGCTTTGTATCTTCAATCTTCTTAAGTAAATCGGCACTGCTCAGCCCTTTGAATTGCTCTAAAAAATCAAGTCCCTCTTGCGTTTTTGAAAATTCAGAAAGTGCATGGATGCCTTCCTTCATCTTTTTCGCATCAATGCCACTAAGCATTTGTAGTAGTTTGTTTGGTAACATTTTTTAACCTCCTCATTTTGTTTTTAGTTTCCTCGAAAACTCGTACGGCTTGTAATTAATGGTTTTTTAGTGAAAAGCATTTTTTTGTTCTCTGTACCGTAGGGGCGATTCACGAATCGACCGTTGTGCAAATTGGCACAGAGTATCGGGCGAATCGTGATTCGCCCCTACAAAAATGGACATTGCCATTCTTAAGAGTTTTCGAGGTCGATTTGCTCTATAAGCCTTTGACGTACTTCTGTGTGCTTCATTGATATGCATTTTGAAGGAAGAATATGATAGAAACTTCTATTGCTTGTGCATAAAACCAGCCTATCAACATTAAAATGATGGGCGGTTTTAACGCCGCCCAAGAAAGAATGCACACAATTTTTTAGTCATGTACGAACCTATGTTTGCTTGAATGCACTTGATGCCACACCATACAAAAGTCTTTGTTTACCTATTGATAAAATAATAGTAAAAAGACTAAAATGAAAAATAAAATGCTACTGTCCCCTTTGCATGAAACGCGATTGGAATTATTGCAAATGGCGCTATCATCATAAAACAAGAGGAGGAAGATAATGATGAAAAAGAGTAAGGAACTATCTGCTTTTTGCATGGGTTCACCTCCTTTGGTATAATGTATGCTATGACAAGCACAAAGGTGCAGTGTATCGATAAAATTCTTGCACTGGAAGTCAAAATATGGTATTCTCTTATACGGTGGTAATAAGGGGGTAAAAAACGTGCAACATATTTTTAGCAATTGGACATTACATAAAGCGTTTGCTTGCATATCGTTATTTTTTGGCGTGCTATTTGTTTTTTTAGTGCCTCCGTTTTATGGTTGTGATGAGCCTAGTCATTTTTTGAGAGCCTATCAAATATCCGAAGGTGTTATAAAGGGCGAAAAAATAGGGAGCAGTGCTGGAGGTACATTACCACAGTCTTTGAGAGAAGCGGATCATTTTGTTTTTCAACAATATAGCAGTGGAAATAAAGATAGCAATAAAACACGTGAGGCAATGAAACAGCTTGAAATTCCATTAGCACAGCAAGATAGAAAATTTAGCGGCTTTTCAAATGTCGTCATATATTCACCGATGACCTACCTATCTCAAAGCTTTGGTATGTTTGTAGGTAGAATATTTCAAATGAATATTTTATGGTTATTATATTGTGCAAGAATTTTTAATTTGCTATTTTGGGTAGCACTCATTACATTAGCGATCAAAATAACGCCAAACCATAAACTTATCATGTTTGTGGTTGCGCTCACGCCGCTTTCGTTATACCAAGCGAGCGTCCTTTCGGGTGATTCAGTGGTGAACGGGTTCATCTTTTTGCTAGTAGCTTGGGTTTTAAAACAGGCACAATTAAAGGATACGCCATTTCGGGCAAAAGACATTTTGGTTATGCTTGTACTGAGTGTCGCAATTTCATTAGCAAAACAGGCATATTTACCGATATTGCTGTTATTCTTTATCATCCCGAGCTGTCGATTTCGTCACAAACTCAATTATTTCATCACGATATGCGCAGTTTCTGCAGTTGGGTTAGTAAGCTATGGCATATGGTCAGTGTGCGTAAAGGACATTATGGTTACGCTCAATGAAGGTGCATCCATACCCGATCAAGCAGCTTTCATTTTACACCATCCAGTTAAATTCATAATTGCAATACGAAACACATTTTTGAGTGTGACAGGTTGCGCATTGCTTGTAGAAAGCGTCGGAAGTGTTCTTGGTTGGCCCATTCCGTGCTTTCTATCAAGCAAAGTGTCTGCAATAATTTTAATAAACATTGGATTTGTTGCCCTGATAGATGGGCATCATATAAAAATAAAAAAAGAACGAATGCATCACCTCGCGGTCATATTTGCGACCTTCATAATGGGTGTTTTGGGGATTGCCACGGTTCTTTACCTCTCGTGGACACCAGTAGGTGGTGAGAAAGTCTTAGGGTTGCAGGGTAGATATTTTCTGCCATACATATTGGTAGCGTCCTTGCTATTTTGCAAACTGAACGTTTGTAACAAGGTCACGCAACAGCTTAAAACCATGTCATTTTTAGTGACCATTTGCATTTTGATTATTACGCTGTATAGCATGATTTTAAAATATTGTTAAAAGGAGCTGTGTAATTTATGCCTCAATGCATAAGATGGGGAATAGTAGGTACAGGTGCGATTGCAAAAAAGTTTGCGTCAGCCATCAAACAGGTTGATGGCGCTGAATTGGTAGCGGTGGCTTCTCGTTCGCAAACCTCAGCGGATACCTTTGCATGTGAATTTGATGTGCCTCAAACATATGCAAGTTATGAAGCGATGGCGAATGACAGCACGGTTGATGTGGTTTATATCGCAACGCCACATCCCTACCATTGTGAAAATACACAGCTGTTTTTAAATGCTAAAAAAGCAGTGCTTTGTGAAAAGCCGTTTGCGATGAATGCAAAACAAGCACAAGAGATGATTGCTTGTGCAAGAAAAAACAACGTCTTTTTAATGGAGGCGATGTGGACACGAACGATCCCTGAAAACATGGCTGTGCGTGCATTGCTAGAACAAGGTGTTATTGGTGAGGTGAAGTCATTGCAAGCAAGCTTTGGCTTTCGAGCGCAATGGCAGCCTGAAGGACGTTTGTTCAACAAGGCATTAGGGGGTGGGGCACTTTTAGATGTTGGTATTTATGTTGTTTCATACGCATCCATGATTTTTGGCAAGCCGCCTGATACAATCAGTGGCTTTGCACAAATCGGCACAACAGGCGTGGATGAGCAAAACGCCATGATTTTTGGCTATAATAGTGGGCAAATGGCAACACTATTATCGGCTGTGCGTTCGGAATTAGACAATCAAGCGGTGATATATGGTGAAAAGGGGAAAATAGTCGTGCCACGATTTTGGGATGCTACAAGCTATGTGCTGTGCGT
>JACMMQ010000063.1 GCA_014378955.1 Clostridia bacterium | reverse complement strand
TATGTGATATTTTACTCGGGAATTTAGGTTCCAAAACGCGCACTTGCGTTTTGCCTCCCTCCGCTGGTTATGTTTTAATCTAAGATTAGTATTGAGTGGTTGGATTTCGTTGTCTGCGGACAACGCTAAAGGGCTCTGCCCTTTAATCCCGCAATTTTTTGAAAAAAATTGATTAAAACTTTGATTATTAAATCTCCCAACTAAAGTATTTCTTTCCTCAACAGTGCTAAGGGCACTAGAAACTTCGTGTAGTGGTTTTTATGATTGTCTACAAATCGCCCTTTTTTATCAAAAACCATCACCACCGCCCGCTTGTGAATGCGGTGCAAAATGCCCTTGCACGCCTTCCCTTCAAACGCAAATTCAACCACATCCCCGATATTAAGTCCTAACTGTTCACTGGCAATCTCCCCATTGGTGGGCAATGCGTGCTTTGAGCTTTGATGCCCAAACAAGCTGTTTGCCATTTGTTTAAAGCATGGCTTCGCACAGCTTGTACTGCCAAATTGCAATAGCTCTAGCAAATGGCACAGCTCATGCTCAAGCACCATTTGTAGCGCTTCTAGTGCATCGCTCGTGGGCAACCCATTGACCAGTTTTTCTCGGCTAACCGCCTCATATTCATTGAAAAAGTCCGTGGCAATGCGAATATCAAGCTTTACATCCTCAGGCTTCATGAGCGTAATTTTCTGCGGATATATAATTTTGCCTGCCGCTTTTGTCATCTTCGTAGACAGCGAAAAGGACAGCTTGCCTTTTAGATGCTGTGTTATCCAATGTGATAAAAACAAAGCATCATACAGCCAAAAGAGTGTTTCCACATCCTTTGGAGACAGTTTAGTCACGTCATTGCCCTGAACTCCTTTTGACTTTTCCAAAAATGCGGTACGCACCTGATTGCGTAACTGCTTAATTTGTGCTTGTGTATACGTCACTTGAAGCATCCTGTCAGCTCTCCTCTTCAAACATTTCTATCATGCGTATCGCACCATTTGTTTGGAGCGTGGGATAAATAGCTTTATCATTATTTTGCATCTAAAATCATATTCCATTTAAACAGCTTAAACAATTCAACGATCATTAGTGGTGCAATTGAAAACCCAGCAACCATCATCCAATGCACATTATCCAAAGCTACCAAACGAAAAGCAGTGGCTAATAACGGTACATTGATCACCATCAGCATGAGTATTGCAGAAACCGCACATCCTAATAGCAATGCCTTGTTGCTCAGCAAGCCACTTTTAAATATTGAATGCTTGTTAGAACGGACATTGAAGGCATGCACAAGCTGGCTAAATGCCAATACACAAAATGCCATCGTTTGACCGACCGACAAGCTTTCTTGACTTCCAACGATGAATGCAACAAGCGTCAACGCACCAATGATTGCCCCTTGGTAGCCTACACGCCATATCATGCCATTTGAAAAAATCTTCGTTTGCTTGACTGCTTTTCGTTGCATAATATTGGATTCAGCACGGTCAAGACCAAGCGCAATCGCAGGCAAGCTATCGGTTACAAGATTAACCCACAAAATATGAATGGGCAAAAGTGGTGCTTGCCAGTTGAGCATGGTTGCAATAAACAGCGTGATAATTTCACCCACATTACATGCCAAAAGAAAACAAACCGCCTTGAGAATATTGTCATAAATCTTTCGCCCTTCTTCCACTGCCGAGACAATGGTTGCAAAATTATCATCCATCAAAATCATGTCTGCTGACTGTTTGGCAACATCCGTCCCCGTAATGCCCATTGCTGCACCAATATCCGCACGCTTGAGTGCTGGCGCATCATTCACACCATCCCCCGTCATAGCGACAATATCGCCGTGCTTTTGCCACGCTTGTACAATACGCACCTTGTGTGCTGGCGATACACGTGCATATACCGCATAGTTTTTCACCTGATCCATGAGCTGTTGGTCGTCCATATCGTCAAGCAGCACACCTTCAATGGCTTCATCATCATTTGTAATGAGTCCCAATTCCTTTGCGATGGCGATAGCGGTTATTTTGTGGTCACCGGTAATCATCACCGCCTTAATGCCTGCGGTTTTACATGTGGCGATTGCTTGCTTTGCCTCTGGACGTGGTGGGTCAATCATGCCAACCATGCCGACATAAATCATATCCTCTTCGATGGTTGATAATACTTGTGCTTGTGGTAAATGGTCTATCTCTTTGTATGCCATCCCGAGCACGCGCATTGCTTGGGTCGCCATGTATTCATTGTTTCGACGTATTTCATCAACCGCCTCATCGGTCATCGGTTGCACTTTTCCTGCCACAAGCAGCGCCGTACATTTTGTCAATAATGAATCAACTGCTCCCTTGACATATACGACATAGCCATTTTCAACTTGATGAACGGTACTCATCCTTTTACGTTCGGAATCAAACGGTATTTCTGCCACACGAGGATAGGTTTTTGTGAGCTCCGTTAATGAAAAACCAGCCTTTTTCCCCATCTCAAGCAACGCTGTTTCTGTTGGGTCACCGATAAAATGATCCCCGTTTATTTTACCATCATTACACAGCATACAGATTTGTAGTAGCGGCGTTAAAAGCGGTTCCGCCTTTTCCGTTGGATAATCCTCCACCCTATCACTCATTGCAACCTTTTCCACAGTCATTTTATTTTGCGTCAAGGTGCCTGTTTTATCAGAACAAATAACCGTTGCCGCCCCTAGCGTTTCAACCGATGGCAGGGTACGAATAATGGCATTGCGTTTGACCATTCTTTGTACGCCTAACGCCAAAACAATGGTTGCAATGGCTGGCAAGCCCTCTGGAATTGCCGCCACAGCCAAGCTTACAGCGGTCATAAACATGCCCACTATTGGCTTGCCATAAAGAATTCCCATGACAAAAATGATTGCACAAATTGCCAATGCACCGATCCCCAATACCTTCCCAAGCTCCTCTAGGCGTAGCTTGAGCGGTGTATCGGTGGACTTATCAGACTGTATCATGGTGGCAATTTCGCCTACTTGTGTGTGCATACCTGTTCCAACAACGATGCCTAACCCTCTACCATAAGTAATCAAGCTACTTGCATATGCCAAATTGGTTCTATCGCCAATCGGTAGTGCTTTTTCCGAAAGGGCAATGGTTGATTTTTCAACTGGTACAGATTCACCCGTCAAGGCTGACTCCTGTATTTGTAAATTCACCGCTTCAACCAATCTCAAATCAGCAGGAATTAAATCGCCCGTTTCTAAAAGCACGACATCGCCTACCACCAATTCACGCGCAGGAATAACATGCATTTCACCGTCCCGCAAGACCTTTGCGTTTGGGGCGCTCATGTTTTGAAGTGCTTTCAGTGATTGCTCCGCCTTGCTTTCTTGTACCACGCCCAATATTGCGTTGAGCAAAATAATGACTAAAATGATAATGGCATCAAACGCCTCGGTGTAATCGCCATGCCTAATTGCAGGCACGCTTGTAATGGCTGATACAATGGCGGCGGCTAACAAAATGTATATCATAAAACTATTCATTTGCGCCAAAAACATTTGCCACAATGATTTTCCCTTTTTTTGTGAAAGCTCATTATAGCCTTTTTGTGCTAGTCTTTCGGTTGCTTCAGCCATGGTCAAACCACGCACGGCAGAGGTTGTCAAGGTGCTTTCAACTTCTGTAACAGAACTTATATGCCAGCTTTGCATTGGATTTCCCCCTCATATTGTATGAATTATTAACATTATAGCATAGCATTTGTTAAATAGACTATATTATTCAAATTGATCCCACATTACGTTGACCATTTGATAACAAAGCTTTCTAAATTTACCCAATAGTTCATGCTCTTGCTTTTAAAGGCGTTGTCTAATGTGGCACAGGCATCTACCATGTCACAAAGCTTTTGTAATTGCCATTGCCCTACATTTCGCAAGCCCTTTTTTACAGCAAATTCCTTTTTGCCTAGCTTTTTAGCGATGCTTGCACCATCCGTTTGTCCTTTGATCGCAAATTGCTTAATTTCCATCATGTCCGCCAAATAGCGTGCTAACAAAATCAAAATCTTTGTTTCCGATTCTCGAAGCTGTCTAAGCTCATGCAAGATCAATACCGCACGCTCACGCTTTCGCTCCATGATGCAATCAAACAGCTGAAACAGCTTGCCCTCTAGCGTTTCCTCCACCAAGCTTAAAACCTCTTTTTGCGTAATCCATTGTTGATTTTTGCAATAAGCGATTAGCTTGTCAAGCTCATTTTTCACGTTCGTTAATCCTTCTGGACAACGCTCAATAAAGCGCATAATGTCTTCCTTGGTCATGCTTTTATCCGCCTTTTTTAGCTGCTTTCCTACCCAATTGAGTACCTCGCTTGGCTGTAAATAAGGGAACTCGACCACTTGTCCAATTGTTTCAAATTGACCGAGTAGCTTCTTTGCATTTTTATCCGCCTCTTTTTCTGTGAAAATGACCACGACAAATTCTGGCAAATCGGCGATGCGTTTTTCCCACCACGCTTTGTCATCCGCTTTAGCCCCTTTGAAAATACCACTGTCCTTGATGAGCAATACCTTTTGACCGCCTGTCATTGGAAAGGACTCGATCCAGTCGTCAATTTGCGACTTGTCCATCGCATTGCCTTCAAATAGCATAAAGTTTAAATCATTCAAATGTCCGTGTAAAATCGCCTCTGGCAAATGCTTGGCGTAATGCTCTCGTAGCTGTGCCTCTTCCCCAATGAGTAGATATAAATTTGCGAATTCTTTCAGCTTCATATGGGCATTTAACTCTTTATAATTCATCGGACCAATCCTTTCGTCAGCGCAATTTGTGTAATGTCCTGTTGATTGGCATGCACCGTAATGGCACCATTTTTGTCGGTGCGATATACCCTTGCGCCACTCTCTCGTAGGCGTGACAGCGTTTGCTTGTTTGGGTGTCCAAAGGAATTGCGTCCCACGGAGATGGCGGCAACTTCTGGTGTAAATGCCTGTAAAAATGCCTGTGATGTTGCAAATTCCGAGCCGTGATGTGCAACCTTCAAAGCATTGACATGAAAGGCTGGTTGTAGTGCCAATAGTTTATGCTCAACTTCAGAGGATATATCCCCTGTGAACATAAAGCTCACCTGACCATATTGTAAGCGCAACACCAAACACTGTGCATTTTCGTCATCCGTTGCGCTTGCACCGCCCGTTTTGAGCGATTGCAAGGTTACATCCTTCGTTAATGGCAATGTACGCCCCTCCGCTAGGTATGTGATGGGGATTTCATGTGCTTTGGCAGCTTGCACAAGCCTTTGACACAGTGGTGCATCGGGGTCTAGTGGCGGTAAGATCAACCGTTTGACGGTTAGGTTGTTAAGCATCGTCAGCACGCCCTCGGCATGGTCTTCATGATAATGTGAAACAATCGCTATGTCAAGGGTGGTTATTTTATGGCGAAGCAGGTATGGCAGTAATACATTTTCACCAAGGTCATAGTCGTCAAGCGGTGTGCCACCACCATCAATGAGAATATTTTGATGCGAGGCTGTTTGTATGAGTGATGCATCGCCCTGCCCTACATTGATAAACGTGAGCGAAAGGTCTCTGTGTGGCAAAATATACGTCGCAACGTTCCAAACCAATAGATAGTTTAAAATCGTGATGTATATAATTGCGTTACGCTTGGTTAAATCACCTTGAAGCCAGCAATAGCATAGCCACATCATGCCACAAAATAATAGTATTTCGAGCACATTGGGTGCAGGTACTGCCACATATGCCCACGGGATAGACGACAACCATTTTGCCACTACAATCACAAAATCGTTTAGCCTTTGCAACAAAAAACCGACTATGCCAGCAAGCATGGGCATCCAATTGCCTAGCAGTGCAAATATGATGCCTAAAAGCATAATGAGTGGTGCAACTGGCACGATGATGATGTTGGCTAACAGCCCAACGACTGCGTAATGCTGAAAATGGTAAAGGGTTAATGGTAAAGTGGCTACTTGTGCAATGATGGTCATCCCTAAAAGCGACCGTATAAAGGGTGGTAAAAATGTTAGTTTGTGCTGTAGGAGCGGAAAGAATACGATTAAAAAAAGCGTGGCAACTGATGATAACTGAAAACCCACATCATATAATATTGCTGGTCGGTACGCCAACATGCAAAAAGCCGCCACAAACAAGGATGTCAAAGGGTCATGCTCACGGTTTGTCATGTCGGCAATTAAAAATATGACGCCCATCGCTACAGCACGCACCACCGAGGTGGAGCAACCTGCAATGAGCATAAAAAAGACAATCCAAAAGATGCCCAAGGTGTTTTTGACGCCTGTGCGGTGCGTAAACCTCGAGAAAAATATCGCAAAACAAACAATAAAGAAGCTCACATGTGACCCAGACACTGCGACCAAATGTGTCAGTCCGCACCGCTTTAAAAAGCTTGTGAGGCTTTCGGAAAAGGTGGACGTATCGCCAATTAAAAAGCCCTTGCACAAGTCAGCCGCATCACCTTGTAAATATCGCTCTGCCAACCGTGCGATATAATTACGTGCCATAAATGCCAAGTCATACGGCGAGTATGGATTGATTATCTGTCCTATTTTAGCATAGTCACTGACATTTATAATAGCGGTTAAATAAACCCCTTTGGTTTTTAAAAAGGTGCCATAGTCAAAGTTTTCTTTATTTAATGCGGCAATGGGCGGCATAATGACACTATGTATGGTCAATTGATCGCCAAATTGAAGCGGCGTTTTTAAATTTTCATAATGCTTGATGGCAATTTGCATTTCAAATTGCTTTTGTTGACCCTCCACCCTTGAAACCGCAAAAATAAAGCCCGTGCTTTTTTTGCCTATCACTGGCGGTGTCATCACACGCCCCTCAAAGGTGACGGTACGGTCTAAAAAATCATAATATTGGCGGTTTTGCTGTGCTGACCACTGCGTGTAAAATGCGCCCAATAGCATGATTGTTAGCCCAACGCTCACAAAAGCATAGGTGCGAAGCTTTCGAAAAAAAAGCACAACACTCAAGCACCCCATCACCACGCACAGCCCCAAAGCAAGACCGTTCATGGGCATATATGAAGTGCAAGCGATACCTATAGCATAAAATAGTGTTAGCCACACAAAGTACCGTTTCAAGCAAATATTCACCTCTAATACTAATTACAATTTAAAATCACATGTTGTGTTTTTTGAGGTGCGATAGGTTGCGTATGCAACCGTACCGACCAATTGAGAGGGACATCACACCTCAAAAAACGTTTACAACATTTTAAATTGGACTTAGTAAAAATTCGTATGTATTACGGCACATTATATCATAATTTTCCATTAATTGCAAAAAAAATCCACCGATAGGGTGGATTTTAAGTTTGTTTTAGCTTCTTGCTTTTGCAGGCTCAATGCTAATTTTCTTGCCCTTGATTTTACCGTCCTGCATAATGCTCATAACTTCTCTTGCATTTTCCTTTGGCACTTCAACAAAGGTATAATTATCATAAATGCTAATGCTCCCAATCATTTTGCCAGCAAGCCCTGTTTCGCCTGCGATTGCACCCACAACATCTCTAGGTGTAACCTTTTGGCTTTTGCCAATGTTGATGAACAATCGAACCATGCCTGATTCTGCGCCAGTATCTTCAAAATCATCATTTGTAACTTTTGGCATATCCACATCGTCCTTGCCCATGGACATTTTAATCAATGCACAAGCAATGTCAAGGGATGAATAATCCTGTTCAAGCAATTGGTCAACAATTTTGTTATAAGGCTCTAAATCACTATTTTTCAAGGTATTTAAAACATCCTGTACAAACTTATTGGTTTTATTTTCTTCAACATCACTTAAAGAAGGCACTGCCTTCAAGGTGATTTTTGAATTTGTATAACGTTGAATGTCTCTCAATTCATATATTTGTTTACGACCAGACACGAAGGTAAAGGCAACACCCGCTTTTCCTGCACGCCCTGTACGACCGATACGATGTACATAATATTCCTCATCCTGCGGTACGTCATAGTTAAAGACGATTTCGATGTCATCAACGTCAATCCCTCTTGCTGCAACGTCAGTCGCAACGAGGATTTCAATTCTGCCACTTTTAAACTTTTCCATCGTGCGTGTTCTGAGTGCTTGTGTCATGTCACCATGCAAGCCATCTGCGGTGTAACCACGATTTTGCAGTTGACCGACCAATTCGTCCACCATCTTTTTGGTGTTACAAAATACCAACGACAGCTTAGGGTTGTGTAAATCAATTAAACGGCTTAACACCTCTGCTTTTTTAGCATTTGGCACTTCAAAATAATATTGCTCAATGCTTGGCACGGTGAGCTGCTTATGCGTCACTTGTACCAATTCTGGATTTTTTTGATATTCCTTTGTAATTCTTA
>JACMMQ010000009.1 GCA_014378955.1 Clostridia bacterium | reverse complement strand
GTGGATAAATGGAAAAGCATCATTTACCCACAAACCCCACAACTACTACTGCTGAAAAACCCATAAAAGCATTTCTTTCTTTATTTTTATATCAGAGGAACTTTTTGAAAAAGTTGGGCATTTAATATTGCAATTTAGATTCTTACATACCCCGCAATATTTTTATTGTTTACACCCAATATTTGTGATAAAATAAGGGGAAATGTGAAACGGTGGGTTTTTCACTAATTTTTCCTACTAATTTTAATTGAGATGCATTCCAAAATAAAATTAGTATATATGTACACGTCAAATTTCTCACGAAAATAGGGGTGTTTTACTTGTATTTAACTGGACTTGACATACAGGGGTTTAAATCGTTCCCTGATAAGGTTTCGTTGCACTTTTGTGAGGGTATTACTGCCATTGTGGGGCCGAATGGCAGCGGCAAGTCGAACATTGCGGATGCTGTTAGCTGGGTGCTTGGGGAGCAGAGTGCTAAGTCGTTGCGTGGGGCGAATATGCAGGACGTTATTTTTGCTGGCACTGAAAAGCGCAAGTCTGTGGGCTATGCTTGCGTTTCGATGACGCTTGATAATTCCTCTAGCATCCTCCCTGTCGCATATGCTGAGGTAACTGTGACACGCAAGCTTTACCGTTCGGGTGAGAGCGAATATTTTATCAACAAGACCTCTTGCCGATTGAAGGATATTCATGAATTATTCATGGACACGGGGCTTGGCAAGGATGGGTATTCCATCATTGGACAGGGGCGTATTGCAGAAATATTATCCAATCGTTCTGAGGATCGCCGTACTTTTTTTGAGGAAGCGACTGGCATTACCAAATATAAGTTTCGAAAAATAGAGGCAGAGCGAAAACTAGAGCAAACACGCCAAAATATGCTACGCATTACCGATATTATCGCCGAATTAGAGGTGCAAATCGAGCCGTTGGGCGAGCAATCGGAAAAAGCCAAGCAATACCTTTTAATGAAGGAGCAGCTGAAAATCCTTGAAATCAACGTTTGCCTAGAGGCAATCGAACGGCTTAAAAAGGGCATGGACGAGGTTGAGGCGAATTACGAAACTGCGCGTACACAGCTCACCGCCGATCAAGAGACACTTGATGCTATGGAAACCCGTTTGGAGCAATATTATGAGCTGGTCCGTAAAAAAACGGTGGAAATCGAAACGGTGCAAAACCTGTTGCACAGCACGGATGGAGAAATCGAACGGCTTAAAAATGACATTCACTTGATAGAAAATAACAAGCAAAATGCCGTACAATTGGTGCAAAAAATCGAGAGTGAAATTGAAGCGATTGCACTCAAAATGGATAGCCTGACCTTTGAGGGCGAAAAAGCGACACAGGACATCTTGGCAATTCAGCAAAAGCAAGCGTCGCTCGCCGAACAAACCACAACACTAGAGACCGAGCACGCTACTGTACAGGCTACGATTGATGCGCTGTCCGAAGGGGTGGAGCACATCAAACAGGCGATTGCAACCAACAACTCGTCTGTCACGCTCAACCGTGAAAAAATCAACAGCCTGCATGCCTTGCGTGAAAATATCACAGGGCGACACACCACGGTACAAAAGGAAAAGGTGGAGCGCAATGATGCGGCGACCGCACTTGCGGCAGAGCTTCAAAAGCTGGCACGTCAGGTCACGA
This sequence comes from Clostridia bacterium, assembly GCA_014378955.1. GTDB lineage: Bacteria > Bacillota > Clostridia > SK-Y3 > JACMMQ01 > JACMMQ01. The sequence goes on along the minus strand of JACMMQ010000009.1, from coordinate 1,083 downwards.
TGGCAAAGGAAGACACCGCCAAGCACACCTTGCGCTTTGACATGCACCGTGAAAGCCTACAAAACAAAAAGAATGAACGTGCGATGCTCGAAGCCTTTGTGCAAAAGCTGACCGCAAGTCAAAAGGAAAAGCAGTCCAAACGCAATTGGTTGCTAGAGCTTGAAAAGGATTTTGAGGGCTATAACAAAAGCGTTAAAAACGTGCTGCGTGAATGGCAGGACGGCGAGCTTGCAAACATTCGCTTGCATGGTGTGTTGTCACAGCTCATACATGTTTCTGAAAAATATGTAACCGCTGTCGAAATCGCCTTGGGGGCTGCCATGCAAAACATTGTGGTGCAGGATGAACAGGACGCAAAGCTTGCGATTGCATTGCTCAAGAAAAAGCAGTGGGGGCGTGCTACCTTCCTCCCTGTTTCGTCCGTCAAGGGCAATGTATTAGACGACCCACGTGGTGAAATCGCTTCGACCTTAGGCTTTGTTGGCGTTGGCTCAACCTTGGTCAAGTGCGATGACAAATTCAAAGGTATTATAGATAATTTATTGGGACGTACGGTAGTGGTAGACACCATTGAGCATGGTGTTTTGATGGCGAAAAGGTTTAATTATCGCTTTCGCATCGTCACGCTAGAGGGCGAATTGCTCAATGTAGGCGGCTCGATGACAGGCGGTAGTGTCAATAAAACCAATAGCTTTTTAAGCCGTGCAAACGAAATCGAACAACTCACCCAGGAAATAGAAACGGTTAAAGCTAGCCTCACCGAACAAGCCAAACTATTAGACGATAAAACCCGAGAGGTTGGCTATGTGGAGTCGGAAATTGCGCAAAATGAAAAACTGTTGCGTACGTATGAAGCCCGTATTGTGGGGCTTGAGTCCGATTATCGCCATCTTTCCAATAGCCTGCAGGAACTGCACGATGCCAAGGCGCAATTGACACAGGAAGAGGAAAAAATTCTTTTAAATATCGACCAAATGGCGCAAGAGGCAGAGCGACTTGCGACTGAAATCGAAAAATCTGAAGCGGAAACACAGGCACTAACAGTGTCCATTGACACGGAAAATGTCCAGCTCCGCCAAGCGG
>JACMMQ010000062.1 GCA_014378955.1 Clostridia bacterium | reverse complement strand
TCGAGTGAAGCAATACAATTCGCCTTTAATGATTTGCTCTTTTATCAGTCCAAGGCAATCACCAAGCATATGAAATTGGTCAAGAGAAGTGGTCAATCGTCCAATTTTCGCATTACGAACTTTGTCAATCAATATGCAAAGCAGAAAATGTTTTCAGTCGTTTTTATTGAAAATTCAATATTTGATTATGAGGATGCTAATTCAGAGCGTGGTATTAATCAGCATAAATTATTAGAGGATATGCTTCATTTTGTGTATCAAACAGGTGATTTGCAACAATCCGTACACGGTATTTTGATGAAATTAGGTCATTATATAGGTGTTGACAGAATTGCTGTGTATGAGGTTGTAGAGGGTGAAAGCGATCTCAGAAATACGTATGAATGGTACAAGGAAGGCTTTGAAATGAGGCAGTACATTGGCAACCGCATGGATGATGTCACGTTCAAGAATTATGACGTTGTTTTTCAAGAGACAATGGGTTTGCAAATTGCAGACTTTACGAAATTGCCAGCAGAAATGAAAAAATATTACAATACCATCAATGTACAAGCAGTCTTGTTAATGCCGTTGGTCATAGACGATCAATTAAAAGGGTTTTTCTCACTTGAATCATTTTTAAAGTCGAAAAAGTGGGACTTTTTAGATGTACCACTTTTGACAATACTTTTTCAAATTGTTACCAATATGATTTTTCGTATTAACACGGAAAATGACCTTAGAATGTCTGGTAAAGCATTCAAAAGTATTTTAGACAATATGGAACCATTTATTATTATCGTTGAGCCAAATAGTGATCAAGTGATTTTTGCAAATGAAAAGGCAAAACAGTTCTTTGGCAGGAGTCTTGTTGGCAAGCCTTGCTGGCAAGTGATGTGCCTAAAGCAAGGAAAATCGTGCCAAAGCTGTTTGCGAAAGGATGCGTTCATTGCGACAGACGGACAGCCAATCAAGCCCATTACCACCGAGGTGCAAAACGATAAAACAGGCATTTGGATGCAAATGACATACAACGCTATCACATGGGTGGATGAATCGCTTGTGCATTTGATAAGCGGTGTTGATATTTCACAATTAAAAGGTGTAGAAAAACAGTTGCAATTAATTTCTTCAATGGACACTATGACAGGCGCGTTAAACCGTGAGGGCTTACAGCAATTAAGCGACCAGCTCAAACTGTCTACGCATCAAAATAAATCCATGACACTTACGTTTGTCAACATTATGGACGTTGCACTTATCAATGAGCAACACGGTGAAACGGCAGGCGATGATTGCATCAAAACAATCAGTGCAATCATCCAGCGTAACATTCGTAAGTCCGATCAGCTTATAAGGCTTGGCGGCAACGAATTTATGATTGTATTTTACAATTGTTCTCAGAGAAACGTACAACGTATCATGCATAAAATCGAACGGCTCATTGCCAATGAAAATAGCAATGAAACAAGACCGTATAAGCTGTCGTTCACGTATGAAATTGATCATGCAAATAGCTGGGAGAATAATGAAACAAGCAATTTGATGGAACGCGTAGAAAAGAAAAACAGTCATGATAACCATTAGTTTAATTGCAACAGAATGATTATGAACAGAACCTTTTTCTTGCAATTATCTCATTGCCATGATACAATAAATCGAAGCATAACGGTTGCATGCATTGTAAGTTTGAACGGAAAGGTCGTACATAAAAAATTATGATAGGAGTGTATTTCATGAAAAAAATAGTTGCGATGATCTCAATCATTTCTCTTTTGGTTGTGTTGACTTGCTCGGTTGCTTTTGCGGGCGATGTAAAGGTGTTTGTAAATGACGTGGAGTTACAATCTGATGTGCCTGCTACAATTGTTTCGGACAGAACATTCTTACCCTTTCGTGCTGTATTTAATGCATTGGGCGTAAAGGATGAAAACATCTCATGGAGTCAGCAGTCAACCAGTATCTCCATCAATCACAACGGTTTATTTTTATTCATTGTTGTGGGGAGCAATGGTGCAGTTGTAGGCGATAAGCTAGTGACGCTTGATGCAACACCTTTTATAAAAGATGGTAGAACGATGGTGCCCATTCGCTTTGTAGCACAAGCACTAGGCGCTAACGTTGATTGGGATGCAGCTACACAATCGGTTAAAATTACTACTAAAAACTAATGCAAATGAATATTTAAGCCAATCCTAACTTTTGAAATGGGATTGGCTAAATTTGTGCGCTATAAGAATTGACAACTTTTGACACTGATAAAAACCTTACTTTCTTTTTCTATCGCAAAAAGAAAGTAACAAAGAAAAATACTCTTTTAATGTTTGGATTTCATCGTCTGCGGACGACACCAAAGGGTTCCACCCTTTGAACCTGGCAATTTTTTGAAAAAAATTGACTAAAACTTTATTGTTTAGAAAACCCCAACTAAAGTTTTTGCCCCTTTTTTT
>JACMMQ010000061.1 GCA_014378955.1 Clostridia bacterium | reverse complement strand
CAAAAAAACGGTGGCAATATCGAGGTGCGAAGCGATGACTACGAGACGGAATTTTTAATTACTTTTGTGTTAGAATAGATGGATAAAGAAACACCCCCAACGGTTAATGTTGGGGGTGTTTCTGATTGAAAGTGGTAAATAAAGGTCATTTATGTTGCGTATAATAAACACTTAAACGTTTAGGTTTGTCATTAAGGGCAAAAATTCATAGTAATATAGAATAAATTTGACAACTTAAATGATTAAGTTGTGTCCATACTTACGAGATAAATATAAATACGCAAAAAGATACCCCAGACCAATAAAGGTCGGGGGTATCTACGCAATATATTGGGCAGCGCCCACGCTGTTCAATTAACCGACTAAAAAATAACTTACTGCCACATTTCGGCACGCAATGCCGCTAACTCTTCGCTTTCGTTGTATTCATCATACGTCATCATGCGGTCAATGATGCCCTTTGGCGTGATTTCAATCATGCGGTCGGCGATGGTGTGTACAAACTGATGATCCTGTGAAACGAATAATAGTGTGCCTTGAAATTTCATCAAACCGTTGTTTAAGGCGGTAATGGACTCTAAGTCCAAATGGTTGGTTGGCTCGTCCATGAGCAGCACGTTTGAGCCGCTGAGCATCATGCGTGCGAGCATGCAACGCACCTTTTCACCACCAGATAGTACATTTGCCAGCTTTTGCGACTCTTCGCCTGTAAACAGCATGCGTCCTAAAAAGCCACGGATAAATGATTCGTCTGGGTCTTTTGAATATTGTCTTAACCAATCCACGAGGTTTAATTGCACACCTTCAAAATAGCTGGCATTATCCTTCGGGAAATATGCCTGTGAGGTGGTCACGCCCCAGTTGAATTCGCCACTATCGGGTGCAAGCTCGCCTGTTAAGATTTTGAACAGTGCGGTTTTTGCGATGTTATTGGTACCAACAAAAGCGATTTTATCGCCACGTGTGACATTCAAATTAAAATTGTCTAAAATTTTCTCGCCGTCAAGGCTATAGCACAAATCTTTGACCACTAATAAATTATTGCCAGCCTCACGGTCGGGTTTGAAGTCCACGAATGGATATTTGCGTGAGGAAGGCTTGATGTCCTCAACGGTGATTTTGTCCAATAGCTTTTTACGGGAGGTCGCTTGCTTGGATTTTGAAGCATTTGCGCTAAAACGCTGGATGAATTCTTGCAGCTCCAATATTTTTGCTTCGTTTTTCTTGTTCTGCTCCTTGGCTTGATTGAGTGCTAGCTGACTGGACTCATACCAAAAGTCGTAATTGCCCATGTACAACTGAATTTTACCATAATCTATGTCTGCTATGTGTGTACACACCTGGTTTAGAAAATGTCTATCATGCGAAACAACAATAACGGTGTTTTCAAACCCTGCTAAAAAGTTTTCTAACCAATTGATGGCTTGAAGGTCTAAGTGATTGGTCGGCTCATCGAGCAACAGGATGTCAGGGTTGCCAAATAACGCTTGTGCCAACAGCACCTTGATTTTTTCATTGCCATCTATTTCACGCATCTTCTTTTCATGCATGGTGTCAGGAATGCCCAACGCATTCAACAGTGTTGCGGCTTCTGACTCCGCTTCCCAGCCGTTTAATTCAGCAAATTCCGACTCAAGCTCAGCAATTTTCATGCCATCCTCATCAGAAAATTCTTCCTTCATGTACAAAAGCTCTTTTTCATGCATGATGGCATAAAGCCGTGCATGCCCCATGATAACCGTTTGCAAAACGGGATGCTCATCGTATTCAAAATGGTCCTGCTTGAGCACTGCCAACCGTTCACGCGGTGGAACGATGACATCGCCCTTATTTGCTTCTATTTCGCCAGACAGAATTTTCAAAAAGGTTGACTTGCCAGAGCCATTCGCACCAATCAGCCCATAGCAATTGCCAGGGGTGAATTTGATGTTCACATCCTCAAATAATGCACGTTTACCATATCGTAAACTTATTCCACTTGTACTAATCATATTTTTAACCACCTTAGAATTTTCATTAACTTATATATTATATCATAATATTGGGGAAAAGTGAAGTGAAATTTTTCTGAATATCAAGTTAATTTGGTTAAAAGTTAAGCTGGCACCATTAGAAAAATGGAGCCAGCTTAAGTATGTTATGCTTACTCATAATCCTTACAAAGCGATGCCCGAATATACCCTCTGTCCTGTGTGGTAGACTGCACATAAAACCCTCGACCATAATAAAACCGGGGTCTTTGACAGTTCAACAGCTAAAATATTCCTGAAAGCCTTGATATAGCTTTATTTTTTTGTCAAATTTTGCATTTTACTATTGCGTGATACTGCGT
>JACMMQ010000060.1 GCA_014378955.1 Clostridia bacterium | reverse complement strand
TTGTTGGCGAGCTTAATTTGGTGCTCAACCCGACGGTGTATTTTTTGGCGGAGCATGGCGAAAAGGCATTTCGTGAATGCAGAAGACGGTTGTACACAGTAGTGGCTAAGCTTAGGCGTAAGGAATAATTCGAATTTCAACCAGGAGCGATTAAATATGAAAGCACTACTCGTGCGGCTAGACCATCTTGAACACAATTTTAAAACCTTGCAAGCATTGGCACATGTAAAAATCATAGCCGTGCTAAAAGGGAACGGTTATGGCTTGGGCTTGGTAGAGATGGCTTTTTTCTACCAACAGCATGGCGTTACAACGGTAGCGGTTGCTTCATTGGCAGAGGCAATGTTGCTACGTGATAATCATTACGAACACCAGATTTTGCTATTGTCCTCCACCTGCCTTGCGGAAGAGGTGGAAGCGATTCTAAAATATAATATAACAGCAACCATTGGCTCACTTGAAGCACTAAGCGAACTCAATGCACAGGCAAAGGCGTTGGACATTACGGCAATTGCACACGTTAAGCTCGATAGTGGCTTTGGGCGGTACGGCTTTTTACCCACCGCCATGCAAACATTGGCGAGCGCCATCACGGCGGCTGAAAATGTCCAAATGCAGGGCGTATTTTCACATTTTTCAAATGCGTGTAATGACAATCCTGCATCCGTACAAAGACAATTGACGTGTTTTTTGCAATGCATCGATGAGTTAGAGCAATTAGGCGTTGACGTAGGCATTCGGCACATTGCGAATTCCAGTGCGTTTTTGAAATTCCCGAACACCCATCTCGATGCGGTACGTATTGGCTCTGCTTTTTTAGGAAGATTAACCTTTGCAACGCCTGACCTTCACCGCATTGGGAGCTTGGTTTCCAAGGTGAGTGAAATGAAAACACTGCCAGTGGGGCATAATGTGGGGTATGCAGATATTTTTCAGACCAGAAGACCGACGAAAATTGCAATTTTGCCGTTTGGGTATATAGACGGCTTGGGACTGGAACGGTCAAGGGATGCCTTCAAATTAAAGGAAGCCATACGCTATATCGCACGAGAAATAAAGCAGATTTTTCGCAAGCCGATGGTGGTGGAAATCGCAGGGCAAACAGCACCCATTATCGGGCGTATCGGTATGTGCCACACCATTGTGGACGTATCGCATATACAAGCAAATGTGGGTGACCCTGTATCCGTTCGGGTCAATCCACTCATGGTGGACGGGTGTTTAAAGAGAATATACAAAGCAGGTGAATAGGTTGTTCCCGTTATACGAAATGCTCGTCGCACATGCACAAAAGCAAGGCACGTCCTTTCACATGCCCGGGCATAAGGCAGGGCGGGGGCTAGGTGATTTTTCGCCACACGACCTATTGGCATTGGACACAACAGAATTGCATGATACAGATAATTTACACGCCCCAACAGGTGCAATCAAGCAGGCGCAAGAGCTGGCGGCGAAAGCATTTGGTGCAAGGCACACCTTCTTTTTGACAGGCGGCTCAACCGCAGGCATTTTGGCAATGCTTGCAGCGGTCACCAAACCCAATGACCGTTTCATCGTAGACCGCAATTGCCACAGTGCCGTTATCAATGCGTTGATACTAAGTCGTGTGCAACCAATTTTTGTGTATCCACCGCTTGTGAATGACTTGGTGGGTGGTGTGACGGTGGACGGTGTTGCGCAAGCACTTCGAGAAAATCCTGACGTGGTGGGCGTTTTTTTAACGTCACCCACTTATTATGGCTTAAGTGCGGATATAAAGGGCATTGCAGACATTGTGCATCAAGCAGGAAAAATTTTATTGGTGGACGAGGCACATGGGGCGCATTTTGCGTTTCATGACGACTTGCCCATGACTGCCCTATCGGCAGGGGCGGATATGTGCGTGCAAAGTGCACATAAAACCTTGCCAGCGTTGACGCAAAGTGCGTATTTGCACATCGGCAGTGATAAAATAGACAAGCAACAGGTGCAAACCATGCTACAAATGTTCCAATCGAGCAGTCCATCCTTTTTGCTCATGGCGTATTTGGACGTGGCAAGGCATATTTTGTCTACCACGGGACAACAGAAGTTAACCTATTTATTACAAAGGCTTAAGCAATTGCGTGCAGTGCTTCCGTGCGTGGATGAACACCTGCTCGGACAAGCAGGTATCAGCCAAATGGACTGGACACGCCTCGTGCTAGACCTAGACGGCTTGCCAACCACAGGGGTGGAAGTGGCAGAAATACTATCCAAGAAACACAATATACAAGTAGAAATGGCAGATCGGCGGTATGTGATGCTCATTACCACCATCGACAATACCGATGCGGATTTTGATAAGCTCCTACACGCTATGCAAGCATTGGCAAGCCATCAACCGCAAAAAAAGGCGTGCAAGGTGTCGCAATTACCACAAGCGACCCTGTTAATGTCTCCAAGCGATGCATTTCACGCCAAAACACGTGAAATGTCTATGCACGAAGCGGTTGGGCAAATTGCCGCACGCACCGTCAGCTGTTTTCCACCCTGCGTGCCTGTGCTGTGTCCAGGAGAATGCATCACAGCACAAGCGGTGGCATATTTACAACAAATGCAAACCAGTGGCAGTAGCATTCTCGGCTTGTCAGCACAAGAACAATTGGTTGTCGTTGCACCATTATAATGAAAGAATAAAAATTACTGGTATTTTATACAAGGATATAGTATAATAAATTTAATTAGAATTTGTAGTCAAGCAATTTAAAAACCAGTCAAAACCTTTCTTTCTTTTTCTATCGTAAAAAGAAAGAAACAAAGAAAAATACTCTTTATACTAATCTTGATTAAAATCATAACCATCTGTCGGTCGGTGTTTCAAAACGCTTACTCGCGTTTTGCCTCCCTCCGC
>JACMMQ010000059.1 GCA_014378955.1 Clostridia bacterium | reverse complement strand
AAGTTTTCACCCTCGCCCAAACCAACGATTAAAGGACTATCTTTTCTAACGGCGTATAGCTCATCTGGATTGTTTAAGCAAACAACGCCTAGTGCATACGAGCCCTCAACACGATTGATGACCTTGATAAGTGTCTCCATGAGGTTGCCATTATAATAGTAGTCCATTAAATGTGCGATAACCTCTGTATCGGTCTCAGACAAGAATTCATACCCTTTGGTTGTTAACTTTTCACGCAATTTTAAGTAATTTTCAATAATACCGTTATGTACAACCGCAAGGTTGCCTCGACCGCTTGTATGCGGATGCGAATTGACATCAGACGGCTCACCGTGCGTTGCCCAGCGTGTATGTCCTATACCAATAGAGCCAAGCAGTGTCTTGCCACCCTCTAAACGGTCACTTAATATTTTCAAACGCCCTTTAGATTTTTCAACAGTGATCTTGCCATTGTCCAAAATTGCTACACCTGATGAATCATACCCTCTATATTCTAGCTTTTCAAGTCCAGCTAACAAGATTGGGGTTGCTTGTTTATTGCCAATATATCCAACAATACCACACATGCTAATTTCATCTCCTCTGTATACTATTAAAATGAATATCTATTTTATTCGCTGAATTTTAATTCAATTAACTTCGCCAATGCCTCAGCCTTTTCCGTGATCAAAGCAATGTCTTTACCTTCTATCATAACACGCACCAATGGCTCCGTGCCAGATGGGCGAATTAACACACGACCTTCGTCAGAAAAAATATGCTGTAGTTCTAAAATTGATTGTGCCACATCCAAATCCTCCATGTATAAATATTTCTTTTCATTGGATACTTTTGCATTCACCAACACCTGTGGCATAACTTGCATAACGCTCGCTAATTCAGAAAGCTTTTTACCTGTATTTTTCATGACTGTTAGTAGCTGTAGTGCCGTGACTAAGCCATCACCTGTCGTATTATAATCTAAAAAGATAACATGTCCTGACTGCTCACCACCCAGTACATACCCTTCATGCACCATTTTTTCTAAGACGTAACGATCGCCAACCTTGGTTTGAGGAATGTCAATTCCTTTTTCACGACCCATGATAAATAAGCCAAGATTGCTCATGACTGTCGCTACAAATGCATTTTTAGGGAGTTTTCCTTGCTCATTTAAATAGGTAGCACAAATCGCTAGAATTTTATCACCATCTACAAGCTGACCTTTTTCATCTACTGCAAGCACACGGTCTGCATCGCCATCAAAAGCAAGACCGATGTCAGCGCCTGTTTCAAGCACAAATTTACACAAGTCGTTCATATGGGTAGAACCACAATGTTCATTGATATTAAGTCCGTTTGGCTCATCATATATCACGGAAACTTCAGCATCCAGCTCAAACAATGCAACAGGCGCTGCCTCGTAAGCTGCACCATTTGCGCAATCAATCGCTATTTTAATACCTTTCAAATCGCCTTCAATGGTTTTTTTAGCAAATGCAATATAGTCATCTAATGCATTGTCAAGTCTTGTCACACGACCAATATCTTTGCCACTTGGTAAGGATGTACCGCCTGTTTGTCCTAAAATAATTGCCTCAATGCTCGCTTCTATATCATCCCTTAATTTATAGCCATCCTTGTTAAAAAACTTAATGCCGTTGTATGCCATTGGGTTGTGTGAAGCAGATATAACAACACCTGCATCGGCGTTGTACGCCCTTGTCAAATAAGCAACCGCTGGTGTAGGAACAACCCCTAGCAAAACAGCTTGTGCACCCACAGAACAAATACCTGCAACCAATGCGCTTTCTAATAAATCTCCAGAAATTCTTGTGTCCTTACCCACTAAAATTTTGGGTTTATGCAATGTTTCCTTCGTCAGTACCAAGGCGCCTGCCTGACCAATTTTAAAAGCCATTTCCGCAGTGAGTTCAACATTCGCTATGCCTCGTACCCCATCTGTGCCAAACAATTTCCCCATGATTTTGTTCCTCTCCAAAAGTGTATGTAAAAACCACTTGTAATCAAGTATTATATTTTTACTCATACGTTAAATAATACCATAAGTGCCTTTGTATTGCAAGATTTTCCAATACGAAAATAGGTATATTCACAACACTATAACGATACCTTTGCAGTAAACATCTTTTGTTCTTTATCCTTCAAGGTTTGTTTAAGATGCTTTATGCTTTCTCTTGTAGCTTCATAGCCTTGCTCAATACAATATTGAATTTTCGTTGTGTCCAGCAATGAAACATTTAAAATCTTCGGTGCAATGATATAGCTTGCAGAGCTTACTTGATATTGTGCCAGGCGATAGGTCAAAATATTAATCGCCTGCTGCGAAATGTCAAAAATATTATGTATATCTTCACGTGCAGGTCCATCGTAGCCCAAATCAATAGCAATAACAAATTCAGCACCCATTCTTTCCAATATGGCAACTGGAATGTTGTCACCTATACCGCCATCAACGAGTAGCCTATTGCCAATACGTTTGGGTTTAAACACAACTGGAAAAGAGGAGCTAGCCCTAACAGCGTGAGCGATTTCAACGTCATTTAGGCAACAGCCATCTATTTTTACGTTTGTAAACATCACCGTTTCGGCCGTATGAATATCAACAGCTGGGATGGCTAACGGCATAAGTGCATCTTTGAATTTTAGTTTACCCTTCTTCTCGCAACACGCCCTAATAATATTTTCGAGCTTATTGCCGTATAACAAGCCACTAAAGTCTTTACTATGATTAAAAATTGTATGCATTAAGAAAAGCGATAGCCCGACTAGATCAACATCTATTAGCTCATTATCAAATCTACTAATAAAAGAAGATAATGGGTATCGGAATTTTCGATTGTCTCTCGCTATGTCCATGAAAATGCGCTCAATTTCAAGCACGTCATGACCAATTGCGTATAGAGCTGCAACAATCGCTCCTGCGCTTGTACCAGAAATCATGTCAATTTTTATGCCCGCCTCATGCAGTGCCTTTAACACACCTATGTGCGCAGCACCTCTTACACCGCCACCCGATAGGGCAATCCCAATTTTCATATTGCTTCACCTCTTCACAATATCTATACGATTATTTTACGTATGTGCAATCAAGAAGGTGAAGCATTTTAAAAACTATTTTATTTCTATCGTAACGCTTGGCGGATTTACTAGTTCAAAATCAGGCAACGATTTCAATCGAATTTCCAAAGGATAGCTGCCAGGTTGCAAACCGTTCACATCAACATATGCAATCACCTGGTTTGCTGTAAGTGTTTCAAACCTTGACACCGGCGCATTTAATGTAATATTCACGGTGTCTGAAGACACGCTGTATTGCTTAGTAACATCTTTATTTTCAACCTGTATAGGCACGGCGAATGATTTTGAAATAGTGCCACTTAAAGAAATTCTGACCTGAACCGTTTTGGGGTCGTTTAACAGCTTAATGCCATCTGGGAGCACTAGTACCGCTGCCTTGATAATTGTTTTGTCTACCCCTTCTAAATTTATCGCCTCGGTGCTCAAGGTCTGCACCTTGTCTACTTCTTCCCCTTTTCCTTTTATGGTCACTTTATCAGGGGTGGCTTCCGTTTTAGCAACTGTTAAAGGCGCTAATGCATTGCCAACGGTTTGGATTTGTATGGGTACATCCTTGGTTTTAAGTACAAAACAATTGACCGCAACTGTTTCTGGTTGGAGGGTATATTTCGTAGTATCTACAATGGCACCTTGTGCATTGATAAATTCCACCTTGGGCTGTGAAGAAAAATCGTTAGATTGACCCGATACGTCCACCTTGACGCGTGCTTGTGTGATAGTGGATAAAACTGTTGAGGGTGCTTTTAAGATGACAGATGCTGGTGTGATTATCTGATGATCAATCATAAATTGTTCTTTCAAATTGCCTGTGGTAATAACACTAATGTCTTTTCGTTGCTCAACCATTTTATCAATATTGACCGAAATGCTATAGGGTATTTTTTCCACAACGGTAAAGTCAGTTGAAAATTGCTCTATTTGCACAGGCACAATATGCTCGCCTATGCTTGCAAGTTCTTTCAAATCAATTTTTGCTGTAATCATGTTGGCATTGATGCTAGCTAGTATTTTTCTTCTACCGCTAATTTTTAGCGATATGGTTGTGCTCCCACCATTTAACATAAATAAATTCGAACGATTAAGAGCCTCTTGATTCATATATTGTACTGGAATGTTTTTGAGCGTAGTGGTCGTTTCGGGGTTTTGAATATCCACAACATAAAGCCAAAGAATGCATGCAATGATAACTGAAAATACCCTCATCCAAAAGAGCTTATTTATTTCCTTCATTTGGATAACCCCTTCCACTTGATGAATCTCTTTTTGGCACGGCTCTTTTCTTGATCAAGGCTTAATAATTTTAACAACGCTTTTTCAAGTGTTTCAACGGTTAAATTACGTGTCAGGTTGCCAGCGGAAGCAATGGATAATTT